>NZ_LSIX01000323.1:0-1884 GCF_001556475.1 Methylobacterium sp. CCH5-D2
CGCCGCCCAGGTGCTGGCCTCGGCCTCCGAGCTGTCGCGCCAGTCCGAGCATCTCTCGGCGGAGGTGCAGCGCTTCCTCGCCACCGTGCGCGCCGCCTGAGGCCCGCCTCCGCGCCGCCGCTCGCGAGCGGCGGCGCGGGTCTCCCTCAGGATCTGCCGACAGGCAGGTCGGTTATCCACCGGTCTTTTCTTAACTTGGATCAGGTAGGGCCAACATAGGTCAGGATCATCGGCGTATTTGATCCGATACGATAAGCATATGTCGCACCGTTCGGGATGCCATTTGCGGAACCATTGAGCACCGCTCCGGTTCTCCGCACCAGATCGACGGCGCAAGCGCGGCCGTTCGACTTCCTCGTGTCCGGTCCGGACTGAGCCGTAACTGCAGGGCGTTGCCGCAGCCGCGTGGCGCGAACGCGCCCGTGCGACAGCGACAGGTGCCCATGCAACAGGTAGCCCACCCGCGTCAGGTTCCCCGGCATGCCGGCCTCCCGCAGGGGCCGCTGCCCCTTCCCGGGGACGATGCGACCCATCCCCTGGCCGAGCGGTTTCGCGATTTCATCCGAAACCCGCCCTTCCCCTGCGTCGGGGCCAAGTCCGCCCTCACCCGCGGGCGCCTGCGCATCGCGGTCGCGCGCGACATCACGGGCGGCCAGGACGACGCGCGCCTCTACGGGGCGCTCCTCGCCTTCCTGGGCCGCTACAAGGCGCGGCCCGACCTGTTCCAGAGCTTCGCCGTGGTGTTCGAGGGCCCGCACGACCTCTCGGAGGAGACCTTCGAGGGCGCGCTCTGGGCCCGCGCCCAGGCGCTCGCCGACCAGGATTGCCGCATCGGCCACGCCGCCGACCCCCGCGTCGCCGACGATCCGGACGACCCGCACTTCTCCTTGAGTCTCGCGGGCGAGGCCTTCTTCATCGTCGGCCTGCACCCGCGGGCGAGCCGGCTCGCCCGCGGGTGCAGGCCGACGATGAAGAAGGCCTCGCCCGCGAGACTCAAGGAGAAGTGCGGGTCGTCCGGATCGTCGGCGACGCGGGGGTCGGCGGCGTGGCCGATGCGGCAATCCTGGTCGGCGAGCGCCTGGGCGCGGGCCCAGAGCGCGCCCTCGAAGGTCTCCTCCGAGAGGTCGTGCGGGCCCTCGAACACCACGGCGAAGCTCTGGAACAGGTCGGGCCGCGCCTTGTAGCGGCCCAGGAAGGCGAGGAGCGCCCCGTAGAGGCGCGCGTCGTCCTGGCCGCCCGTGATGTCGCGCGCGACCGCGATGCGCAGGCGCCCGCGGGTGAGGGCGGACTTGGCCCCGACGCAGGGGAAGGGCGGGTTTCGGATGAAATCGCGAAACCGCTCGGCCAGGGGATGGGTCGCATCGTCCCCGGGAAGGGGCAGCGGCCCCTGCGGGAGGCCGGCATGCCGGGGAACCTGACGCGGGTGGGCTACCTGTTGCATGGGCACCTGTCGCTGTCGCACGGGCGCGTTCGCGCCACGCGGCTGCGGCAACGCCCTGCAGTTACGGCTCAGTCCGGACCGGACACGAGGAAGTCGAACGGCCGCGCTTGCGCCGTCGATCTGGTGCGGAGAACCGGAGCGGTGCTCAATGGTTCCGCAAATGGCATCCCGAACGGTGCGACATATGCTTATCGTATCGGATCAAATACGCCGATGATCCTGACCTATGTTGGCCCTACCTGATCCAAGTTAAGAAAAGACCGGTGGATAACCGACCTGCCTGTCGGCAGATCCTGAGGGAGACCCGCGCCGCCGCTCGCGAGCGGCGGCGCGGAGGCGGGCCTCAGGCGGCGCGCACGGTGGCGAGGAAGCGCTGCACCTCCGCCGAGAGATGCTCGGACTGGCGCGACAGCTCGGAGGCCGAGGCCAGCACCTGGGCGGCG
>NZ_LSIX01000324.1:0-514 GCF_001556475.1 Methylobacterium sp. CCH5-D2
GGCCTGCACGTCTTCTCGAGCCGCGAGATCGCCCGCCATGCCGCCGACCCGGCCGGCCCCGGCATGCGCGAGGCGCTGCGCCTCGTCGGCGCGGCGACGGGGCTCGCGGTCGGCGGCGGCGTCCTCGTGGTGGTGACGGGCGGCCAGATCCTCCTCGACCTGTTCGGCGCGGCGTTCCACGCCGCCTATCTGCCGCTGGTGATCCTCACGGTCGGCGTGGCCGCGATGGCGCTCGGAGGCCCGGTCCCGGCGGTGATGCGGCTCACCGGCCACGAGGCCGCCTACGCGCGGATCGCCGGCCTCTTCGTGCTCGCCCGCTGCGCCTGCGTCGCCACCGCGGCGCTCGCCGACGGGCTGATCGGTGCGAGCCTCGCCAGCGCCCTCTGCTCGCTCGCCTGCGCCGTCGTCCTCAACGCGTCCTGCCGCAGGCGGGTCGGCATCGACCCCTCGGTGCTCGGCCTCTTCGGAGGCGCGGGCCCATTCCGCGGAACGCACCCATGAGCCCTTCGATGCG
>NZ_LSIX01000032.1:0-3384 GCF_001556475.1 Methylobacterium sp. CCH5-D2
GCTTTCTGCGAAAGCAGACCTCTCCCTATGGGAGAGGGGACCCGCGCTTCGTCCTCAGACGATGCGTCAGACCGAACCAGACAATCGGACATGGCATGACCCGCCAGCCCTGAAGCATCGTCCCGACAGGTGGGTGCCGAGGGTCAGGCCCGATCGAGAAATCCGAGGAGGGTCCTGGTCACGGTCTCGGCGCGCGTCACGCTGTGGGCGTGGCCGCCATCGGGCATGAGGTCGAGCCGCGCGTTCGGCAGCCCCGCGGCAAGCCGCTCCGAGGCGGTGTAGGGCACCAGCACGTCGTCGCGCGCGGCCATCACCAGCGTCTCGTGGGAGATAGCGCCGAGGCGGCCCGTCAGATCGAAGGTCTCCAGGGCGGCGATGCGCGCCAGAACGGTGTCGGCCCCGGGGAAATGCGCCAGGGCGTGCGCCTCGTCCGCCGCCAAGCGCTCCCCTTCAGCCGAGATCCAGGGCGCCGGATACAGGAAGATCGCTTGCGCCCGGACGAAGGCCTCGGGACCGGCCCGCGTCAGCAGCGCCTTGTGGGCCGCGAAGCAGCGCCGGGTCGCCGGGTCCATCACGTCCCAGCCGTTGATCACGACGATGCGCCCGACCCGCCCGGGGCAGGCGAGCGCGAGTTGCAGCGCGATCAACCCGCCGAGCGCGTGCCCGACGATGTCGGCCGCCTCCACATCGAGACGGTCGAGGAGGGCGCGCACGTCCTCGGCCATGGCCGGAATGTCGTGGCCGGGCTCCAGCGGTCCGGCCGAACGGCCGGTCCCGCGATGATCGTAGGCGACGACGCGGAAGCGCTCGGCGAGGGCCGGGATCTGCGGCGCGAAGTAGCCGGCCGATCCGCCGAGCCCCGGCGAGAGCAGGACGGTCCGGCCCTCGGCCCGGCCGTGGATCTCGTGGTGAACCGGCGCGATCATCCGCTCAGGCAGCCCCTCGGCCAGCCGTCCCGAGATGCGCGACCGAGGCGATCTCGACCAGCGCCTCGGGCTTCACCAACCCGCACTGGATACAGTAGCGCGCCGGCTTCTCGCCCGGAAAGTACGCCCCGTAGACCGCGTTGATCGCGGCGTAATCGGCCCAATCTTTCAGGAAGACGTGGTTGAAGGTGACGTCGTCCATGCTGCCGCCCGCGGCCTCGACGACGCCCTTGATCGTCTCCAGCACGTGGCGGGTCTGCGCGCCCGCATCACCCACATGCACGACGTTGGCCTCGGCATCGAGCGGCAGGGTGCCCGAGACGTAGAGCACGCCGTCGGCCAGCGTTCCGGGCACGTAGGGCGCGAGCGGCTTGCCGGTGCCGGGCGGGATCACTGCGGTCTTCGGCATGGTCTCACGTTTCCCTGTTCAGGCCCGTTCGGCCGCGCGGCTCGGTTCCGCAGCGAGCGCCGCCGTCAGGGCCTCGACGTCGGAGACCCAGCCGAAGAACGTCTCGATGTTGCGGAGCGCGCCCTCCTGCAGGCTCGGCGGCCCGGCCTGGTGGGTGGCGTCGGCGAGCACGATGCCGAAATACTCGCGGTGGTAGCCGTCGCGCAGGGTCGATTCCACGCAGACATTGGTGGCGATGCCGGTGAAGATCAGGCTGCGGATGCCGCGCGCCCGGAGCATGCTGTCGAGCGGGGTGTTGTAGAAGCCGCTGTAGCGGGGCTTGGGCAGGACGATGTCGCCCGGCTCCGGCCTCAGCGCATCGACCAGTTCATAGTCCCAGCTCCCCTTGGCCAGCAGCCGCTGGTTCATCTCGGGGCGCCGCCGCATAGTCTTGAGCGCGTTCGACTTGTGCCAGTTCGGCGAGCCCGGGCCGCCCGCCTCGACGTAGTCGGCGTCCCAGCCGTTCTGGAACCAGATCACCAAGATGCCGGCCGCGCGCGCGGCGGCGACGGCCTGGGCGATCCGCTCGATCACGGGCCCGGTCGCCGAGACGTCGAAGCCGGCGAGATCGAGATACCCCCCCGCGCTGGCGTAGGCGTTCTGCATGTCGACCACGATGAGCGCGCTCATGGCCGGATCGAGGGCGATCGGCTCAGGGCGCGCGGGGAGGACCACGCCGCCGTAGCGGCCCGCCGGGTCGCGGTATCCGGCCGGTGCCTCGTCCCCCATCACGCCACCTGCGCCATCGGTGCGGCGGCCGCGACGTGCCGGCGCGTCTCCATCAGCGGCTGAATCCGCTGTCCGAAGGCGTCGAGCCCCGCGAGGAAGTCGTCGAAGACGAGGAGCACGCCGCCGGTGCCGGGCACCGTCATCACCGCGTCGAGGAGCCGCGCGACGGTGGCGTAGGAGCCGACCAGCGTGCCCATGTTGATGTTCACCGCCGAGGTCGGGTCGGCCATCTGGCGCACGTTGGTGTCGGCGCCGGACTTCGTGTCGGCCTGGCCCTGGAGCCCGAGCCAGGCGATCGCCTCCTGATCCGCCCCGGCCTTGTAGTGCTCCCACTTGGCCTCGGCCGCCGCGTCGGTCTCGTCCGAGATGATCATGAACAGCACGTAGGACGAGACCGCGCGGCCGGTCTTCGCCCGCGCCTCCTCCAGCCGCGCCACGGTCGGCGCGAAGGCGGTCGGGGTGTTGACGCCCTTGCCGAAGCAGAAATTGTAGTCCGCATGGGTCGCGGCGAAAGCCATGCCGGCGCCGCTCTGGCCGGCGCAGATCAGCTTCATCGGCGCCTGCGGGCGCGGGCTCAGGCGGCAATCGTCCATCTGGAAGAACGCGCCCTTGCGGTCGCTGCGGCCGGTCTCCCAGAGGTCGCGCAGGATCTGCGCGTACTCGGACAGGTACTCGTAGCGGCGGGCGAAATATTCATCGCCCGGCCAGAGGCCCATCTGGGAATATTCTGGCTTCTGCCAACCGGTGATCAGGTTGAGGCCGAAGCGGCCGTTCGAGATCGAGTCGATGGTCGAGGCCATCCGGGCGACGATCGCCGGCGGCAGGCACAGGGTCGGCGCGGTCGCGTAGAGCTTGATCCGGCTGGTGACGGCGGCGAGCCCCGACATCAGCGTGAAGGATTCGAGGTTGTGGTCCCAGAACTCGGTCTTGCCGCCGAACCCGCGCAGCTTGATCATCGAGAGGGCGAAATCGAGCCCGTACCCTTCCGCCTTCAGCGTCACTGCCTTGTTCAGCGCGAAGCTCGGCATGTATTGCGGCGCGTTCTCGGACAGCAGCCAGCCGTTGTTTCCGATCGGGATGAAGACGCCGATCTCCATAGGCTCGGTCATAGTCACCTCGTGCAGCGCAGGAGCCGTCCGAAGACTTGTCCCATCGAGTAAGGTTGGCCAATCGAGCCGGGTGGTCAAACGTCAAATCGCGGCGCTCGGCCATTTGCACAAACTCTCCGCGGGCTGCCCGCGGGATAGGCGGGGCCTGCCCGCGCGCGCGGCGAGACTCACC
>NZ_LSIX01000325.1:0-21215 GCF_001556475.1 Methylobacterium sp. CCH5-D2
CTCGTGGGCTCGGAGATGTGTATAAGAGACAGGGTGACGGTCGGGACGAAGTCCCGCAGAGAGGGGAGCCCGGTTTCCAGCGCGGGCGCGGCCTTCATGCAGGGCACCGACCCACCTTGAAGCGCTCACCCCTCTCCCGACCCGGCCTGACGGCCGGCCCACCATCCCCCGCTGAGGGGGGAGGGAGAGCGTGGTGGGTGTCCGCAGGCGATGTGTGCAACCGGTCGCTCGAGCAGGACAGTCAATCCGGAGCGATTCTCGCTCTGTCGTCGCAACCGCTCGAACGGACCCCGCATCAATCGAGGCTGGTCCACCCGGAGAAGCCCTCCAACGGTTCCTGGTCGTAGCGCGCCATCAGGGCGTCCATCGCGGCCTCGTCGCCGAGGCGATTCGTGGCGGCGAGCTCGGCCAGCCCCTCGAAGAAGCCTTCCCGTTCCAGGGCGGGGGTGAAGCTCAGGGTGAAGCAGACCGGCGCCTCGCCGCGGTTGGCGAAGGCGTGCGGCTGGCCGGGCGGGATCAGCACGAAGTCGCCGGGGCCGAGCTCCAGCGTGTGGCCCTCGATCCGCACGGTGAGGCGGCCGGCATGGACCTCGAAGGTCTCGGTGAGCCGGGCGTGGCGGTGGAGGCCGGCGCCGGGCGAGCGGGGCGCCAGCTCCACCCGGTAGATGCCGAGGGCGTCCCGCGTCGCCCCGCTGCGCGCGAGGTAGTGCACCCGCATGCCCCCGATCGTGACGTTGGGAGCTCCTCCTGTGCGATAGACCTGACCCATGGCGGCATCTCTCCCGACCGTCGGATCACGATGATGTGGGGCGCTGCCGGGCCAAAAGAAAACCCCGCGCGGCGGTTGCCGCGCGGGGTCGGAGATCCGGACCGATGCCGGTGTTACTCGGCGGCGACCTTATGGGCCTGGCTGCCGTCCGTGTAGGTCTCGGGCGTCAGGCGCTTGCCCGGGGCGGCGCGGCCCGGCAGCGGCGGCAGGGCACGGGCCTTCTCCAGGTCGATGCCCGCGCCCTCGGCGACGCGGCGGCCGTAATCCTCGTCCGCGTGGAGGAAGTGCCAGACCATCCGGAGCTGGATGGGCTCGGGGCACTGCTTCATGTCGGCCACGAGGTTGGCGATCAGGTCGTCGCGCTCCCAATCCTCGAAGGAGCGATAGCGCACGCCCGCCTGGGTGTAGTCGTCCTCGGTGCGCGAGGTCTGGTAGCGGCCGAGATTGCCCGTGACCGGCTGGTGGTAGTCCTTCGCGGGCTTCGGGGCCTCGCGCAGACCCTCGGCCAGGGTCGAGGGCTCGTAGTTGATGTGCCGGTTGGGGCCGGTGCCGTCGACGCCGTAGGTCATCTGGCCGTCGCGCTGGTTCGAGTAGACCTTCACGCCGGGCTGCGGCGCGTTGATCGGCAGCTGCAGGTAGTTGGCGCCGACGCGGTAGCGCTGCGTGTCCGAGTAGGACAGGGTGCGGCCCTGCAGCATCTTGTCGTCCGAGAAGTCGATGCCGTCGACCAGCACGCCCGTGCCGAAGGCCGACTGCTCGACCTCCGCGAAGAAGTTGTCGGGCACCCGGTCCAGCACCATGCGGCCGCAGGGCAGCAGCGGGAACTGGTCGACCGGCCACAGCTTCGTGTCGTCGAGCGGGTCGAACGAGAGGTGGTCGTTCGGGCCGTCCGGCATGATCTGCACCGCGAACTCCCACTCGGGGAAGTTGCCGGCCTGGATGTTGTCGTAGAGGTCGCGCGTGGCGTGGCCGACATCCTTGCCCTGGATCTCGGCGGCCTGGGCCGAGGTCAGGTTGCGGACGCCCTGCTTCGGGATCCAGTGGAACTTGCAGAGCACCGCCTCGCCCTGGTCGTTGACCAGCTTGTAGGTGTTGACGCCCGAGCCCTCCATCTCGCGGTAGTTGGCCGGGATGCCCCAGGGCGACTTCAGGTGCGTCACCATGTGGATCGACTCGGGGTGCTGGGCCACGAAGTCGAAGAAGCGCCACGCCTCCTGGCGGTTCGTCACCGGATCCGGCTTGAACGCGTGGATCATGTCGGGGAACTTGATCGCGTCGCGGATGAAGAAGACCTTGAGGTTGTTGCCCACGAGGTCCCAGTTGCCCTCGACGGTCTTGAATTTCACCGCGAAGCCGCGCGGGTCGCGCTCGGTCTCAGGCGACTCCTTGGCGCCGGCCACCGTCGAGAAGCGCACGAACATCGGCGTCTTCACGCCGGTCTCGTTCAGCACGCGGGCGCGGGTGTACTTGGAGGCCGGCTCGTCGCCGATCCGGCCGTAGGCCTCGAAGTAGCCGTGGGCGCCGGCGCCGCGGGCGTGCACCACGCGCTCGGGGATCCGCTCGCGGTCGAAATGGGTGATCTTCTCGATGAACTGGTAGTTCTCGAGGGTCGCCGGGCCCCGCTCGCCGACCGTGCGCGTGCTCTGGTTGTCACGGACCGGGTGGCCCTGGCGGGTGGTCAGGATCGGGCGTTGATCGCTCATGCGTACCGTCTCTCCTCGCAATGAAGGGCTCTGCCGGGCAACGCGGCCAAACTGGAACCGTTCTGGCGTGGGGTTATGAACCCCGCATGACCCCGAGGCAAATGCATCGTCACAAAGGCTGTGATAGACACGATCTATGAACCTCTCCGGCCTGTCGCTGCGCGACCTCGAATACGTCGTCGCTGTCGCCGAGGAGGGCCATTTCGGCCGCGCGGCGGAACGCTGCAGCGTGAGCCAGCCGACGCTCTCGGTGCAGGTGCGCAAGCTGGAGACCGCGCTCGGGCTCGTCCTGTTCGAGCGCTCGAACCGGCGCGTCCTCATGACCGCGGCCGGTCAGGTCATCGTGCGGCAGGCCCGCACGGTGCTGGGCGAGGCCCAGCGCCTCCTGGCCCTCGCCACGGAGGGGCGCGGCGCGCCGCTGACCGGGCGGCTGGTGCTCGCCGCGATCCAGACGCTCGGGCCCTACTATTTCCCGCTCGTGCTGCGCCTGCTGCGCCAGGAATTCCCGCTGCTCTCGCTGGCGCTCAGCGAGGCGCGCACCGCCGAGATCCTCGACGGCCTGCGCGACGGGCGCGTCGATGCCGCCCTCGTCTCCCTGCCGGTGCCGACGGGCGGGCTCACCGTCTCGCCGCTCTTCGTGGAGCCGTTCTGGCTGGCCTGCCCGGCCGAGCACCCGCTCGCCCAGGGCGGCGCCCTGCGGGCGACCGACATCGCCGGGCCCGACCTCCTCCTCCTCGACGAGGGCAATTGCCTGCGCGACCAGACCGTGGCGGCCTGCGGTGCGGGGAGTTCGGCCGGCCGGCACGCGACGAGCCTCGAGACCCTGCGCTCGATGGTGGCCGCGGGCGCGGGCTACACGCTGCTGCCGGCGCTCGCCGTGCCGTCGGGGCCTGATCCGAGCGGGCTCACGGTGACGCGCGGCTTCGACGCGGACGGGCCCGGCCGCACCATCGCGCTCGCGTGGCGGTCGAGCGATCCGCGCGCGGCGGGGCTCGCGCATCTCGCCGCCTTCTTCCGGGCGCACGCGCCGCCCGCCACCGCGGCCTGCCGCGACGACGCGGCGCCTCCGTCATCCGAGCCGCCCCTGCGCAACCGTGACAGGCGGGCCGAAGCGGTGTAGCGCCACGCTTCACCAGACACCCGGCGCGCCGGGCATCGCGTCCGGCCGGGATCGCCGTGTCAAAGCTCCGATCACTCTTCCGCGCGGTCGCGCTGTGGGGCGCGCTCGTCGCCGCCTCCGCGCTCCTGGCCTTCGGCCTGTACCGCGCGCAGTTCCCCGCCGCCCTGCTCGTCGGGCCGATGCTCGCGGCGATCGCCTTCGGCGTCGGCGGCGCCGGGATCGGGGTGCCGCGCACGGCCTTCATGGCCGCGCAGGCCCTGATCGGCTGCCTCGTGGCGCACGCGGTCACCGGCAGCATCGTCGCGACCCTGCGGGCGGACGGCCTCATCATCGTCGCCGTGGTGCTGGTCACGGTCCTGGCCGGGGGCGTGGTCGGCTGGGCGCTCACGCGCCTGCGCGTCCTGCCCGGCACCACGGCGGCCTGGGGCTCCTCGCCCGGGGGCGCCGCCGCCATGGTGGCGATGTCGGAGCAGTTCGGGGCCGATCCGCGCCTCGTCGCCTTCATGCAGTATGTCCGCGTCGTCGCCGTGGTGCTCACCGCCTCCCTGGTGACGCGGCTCCTCGTCTCCGCACCCGCGGCCCCCTCCCCGTCCGGCGCCGAGAGCGTGGGCGCGCTCTCGACCCTCGCCACCCTCGCGGTCGCCGCCCTTGGCGCCGCGGCGGCCCTCGCGCTGCGGCTGCCGGCCGGCGCGCTGATCGGCCCGATGATCCTGGGCGCCGTTCTCCACGCGACGGGGCTCGCCACGATGGCGCTGCCCGCGCCCCTCCTCGACCTCGCCTATGCGGGGATCGGCTGGTACGTCGGCCTGCGCTTCACCCGGGAGACGCTCGGCGTGACGCTTCGGGCGCTGCCGGGCATCCTGGTCGCGACCTTCGCGGTGATCTTGCTCTGCGGCGGCTGGGCCTGGGCGCTCACCCACATCCTGGCGATCGACTTCCTCACCGCCTTCCTGGCCACCAGCCCGGGCGGCCTCGATTCGGTGGCGATCATCGCGGTCGGCACCCATGCCGACGTCTCCTTCGTGCTCGCGGTGCAGACGCTCCGGCTCTTCGTGGTGCTCGTCACGGGGCCCCTGCTCGCCAAGTGGATCACCCGCGCCGTCCCCGAGAGGTCTGCCTGATGGGTGCGATCGTCGTCGCGTTCCTCAATTCCTGGCGGGGCCTGCGCCACGGCGCCCGCACCGAGCGGGCGGTGCGCCAGGAACTCGCGCTGCTCATCCTCGGCGTGCCGGTCGCCCTGGTGCTGGGCGCCACCCTCTGGGTGAAGGTCGCGCTCGTCGCGAGCCTGCTCCTGATGCTCGCCGCCGAGTTCCTGAACACCGCGCTTGAGAAGCTCTGCGACCACCTGCATCCCGGACGCCACCCGGCGATCGGCACCGTGAAGGACCTCGCCTCGGCGGGTGCCTTCCTGGCCCAGATGATCGCGGCGCTCGTCTGGATCGCGGCGCTGATCGAGCGGCTCTCGTAGGGGCCGCCCCAGGCGCCGGTATCGAAACCAGCCAATTGCTCCCGGCTTCTCCGCACCTTCTCCCGGACGCCCGGAGCGTCAGCGGAGGGTGATCCGGGACACAGCACGGAAAGGCGCGAAGCGTCCGAACGCTGCGCAGGTGCATGAGATCGAGTGCATGAGATCGAGCCGCTTCGCGGCACTCCATCCGCTGGATCCCGGATCACCTTCCACTCCGTTGCAGGCGTCCGGGAAAGGGGCGGTGTTCCGTCCGGTAGCGTCGGCGACGCCGGCGGCGAACTCATACCCGCCCGGACGGCGGCGCGCTCGCATCTCGGGCCCCAAGGGTCTATCTGCCGGTACAGAACAGTCTCCGCAGCACCGGCGAGCCCGTGACCGACTACATCCGCAAGATCCTCACCGCCCGCGTCTACGACGTGGCGATCGAGAGCCCGCTCGATCCGATGCCGCGGCTGACCGCGCGCCTCGGACGACCGGTCCTGCTCAAGCGCGAGGACCTGCAGCCGGTCTTCTCGTTCAAGCTGCGGGGCGCCTACAACAAGATGTCGGGGCTCACCCGTGAGCAGCTCGACCGCGGCGTGGTCTGCGCGTCCGCCGGCAACCACGCGCAGGGGGTGGCGCTCGCCGCCGCGAAGCTCGGCGTGCGCGCCGTGATCGTGATGCCCCGCACCACGCCGGCCATCAAGGTCGATGCCTGCCGGGCGCGCGGGGCCGAGGTGGTGCTGCACGGCGACGCCTTCGACGAGGCGCTCGCCGAATCGCGCCGCCTGGAGGCCGAGCACGGCCTGACCTTCCTGCACCCCTTCGACGACGCGGACGTGATCGCCGGCCAGGGCACGATCGGCAAGGAGATCCTGGAGCAGCACACGGGGCCCATCGAGGCGATCTTCGTGCCGATCGGCGGCGGCGGCCTGGCCGCCGGAATCGCGACCTTCGTGAAGTACCTGCGGCCCGGCACCAAGGTGATCGGCGTCGAGCCCGACGACGCCGCCTGCATGGCGGAGGCGCTCAAGGCCGATGCGCGCGTGGTCCTGCCGACAGTCGGCCTCTTCGCGGACGGCGTCGCCGTGCGGCAGGCCGGCGAGGAGACCTTCCGCCTCTGCCGCGAGCATCTCGACGGGGTGATCACGGTCGATACCGACGCGATGTGCGCGGCCGTGAAGGACATCTTCGACGACACCCGCGCGGTCTCCGAGCCCTCCGGGGCGCTCAGTCTCGCCGGCGCCAAGGCCTGGGCCGCCGGGAATCCGGGCGCCGGCACGCTGGTGGCGATCTCGTCGGGGGCCAACCTCAACTTCGACCGGCTGCGCCACATCGCCGAGCGCGCCGAGATCGGCGAGGAGCGCGAGATCCTGATCGGCGTCACGATCCCGGAACGCCCCGGCGCCTACCGGGCCTTCATCCAGGCGCTGGGCCCGCGCGCGATCACCGAGTTCAACTACCGCTACGCGAAGGGCGCGGACGCCCAGATCTTCGTCGGCATCAATCTATCGGGCGGCAAGCCCGAGAAGCGGGCGCTGATCGCGGGGCTGCAGGACGGCGGCTACCGCGTGCTCGACATGAGCGACAACGAGATGGCCAAGGTCCATGTCCGCTACATGGTGGGCGGCCGGGCGCTGGGACTGGCCGACGAGCGGCTCTACCGCTTCCAGTTCCCGGAGCGGCCGGGCGCGCTGCTGCGCTTCCTCGAGGCGCTCGGCGAGGACTTCAACATCAGCCTGTTCCACTACCGCAACCACGGCGCCGATTACGGCCGGGTGCTCTGCGGCATCGAGGTTCGCCCGGCCGACCGGCCGCGCTTCGACGCGGCGATCGCCGCGCTCGGCTACCCGTGCTTCGACGAGACCGACAACCCGGCCTACCGGCTCTTCCTCGACAACGCCTCGACGACCTCGGCGCTGGCGGCGGAGTAGGTCAGGCCGCCTCGATCGCCACGCTCTCGACCTCGGGCGTCGCCCGGAGGGTGCGGGCGATGCGCTCGGCCTGGGCGGCCGAGAGGCGGGTGAGCACGATCCGGATCGCGTCCTGGTCCTTCGCCGGGCCGGGCCGCACCACGAACTGCCGGACCCGCGAGGCCGGCAGGCCGGTCGCCTCCTGCAGCCCCTCCAGCGAGAGCGCGCCGGCCTGCGCCACCACGTCGAGGCATTGCGGACGCATCCGGGAGCGCCAGCTCTCCTCCACGGGCTTCACCCCGGCCAGGATCGCGAAGACGATGGCCGTGGCCGCGAGTGCCGGGACGTAGAGACCGCCGCCGCTCGCCAGCCCGATCGCCGCCACCGCCCAGAGGCTCGCCGCGGTGGTGAGCCCCTTCACCATCTCGCCGCGCAGCAGGATCGTGCCCGCGCCCAGGAAGCCGATGCCGGAGACCACCTGGGCGGCGACGCGCGAGGGATCGAGCACGACGTGGCTCTGCCCGGCGACGTCGCCGAAGCCGAAGGCCGAGACCAGCATGAACAGGCAGGCCCCGGTGCAGACCAGCATGTGCGTGCGCAGGCCCGCCGCCCAGAGCAGCCGCTCGCGCTCCAGGCCGATCACGCTGCCGAGCGCCGCCGCCATCGCGAGGCGCCCGATCATCTCCCAGTTGCCGATCAGGGGCGCGTCTCCGGGTTGCTCCGGCCCGCATCCTGGCCCGCCAGCCCGCCGTCGTCCATGCCGCGTTCGGCGGCTATCCCGCTCGCGGGGGAATCAGGCGACGCCCAGGGCCGCCTTCTCGCGCTCGTAGGCCTCGCGCACCGGCTCCCGGCCGTAGGCCCGCTCCAGGCGCCGCACGGTGAAGTGCCCGCGGGCCATGGTCTGGAAGTGGTTCATGAAGGCGGTGTTGACCGTGGCGCCGCCGACCGCGCCCAGCACCGGCACCGCCTGGGCGGCGACCTTCTGCGAGACGACCAGGCCGAAGCGGGCCGCGATCTGCGCCGTGAAGCGCATGAGCGCCGGCGCGCCCTGGTCGAGCAGGGTCTTGCTGCCGGCGTAGCGGGCGGCCTCCGCCATGGTCTTGGCGAGCGCCGCGCGCACCGCGAAATAGCCGCTCTCGCTGAGGTTCTGGCCCGGCCGGCCGCCGAGCGCGAAGACCTGCACGCAGGCGAGCGCGCCCTCGGGCGTCTCCACGTCCTCGCCCTCCTCGCGGGCGATCTCGGCGATCGAGCGCAGCATGAGCGTGGTCGAGACCGGCAACTCCACCGCGAGGGTCGCCAGCCCGAAGGCGCCGCCGACCGCGCCCGTCACCGCGGCGAGCGCCTTGTGGGCGGTCTCGCTGGAGCCGAGCAGCCGAGCCAGCCGGCCCTCGATGCGGCTCTCGGCCCGTTCGACGACCGCGACGGCGGTGTCCGTGGAGGTTTCCGCGTCCGCGACGATCTCCTTGCGCGGCAGGGTGGCGAGCGCCACCCGCAGCGCGCCGCGCATCGCGGCCTCGGTGCTGCGCCCGACGACCTCGGTGACGGGGGCCGGCAGCGAGCGGCCGATCATCTCCAGCGGTGCGCCCGCCGCCGCCGAGAGCCGCGCGGCGAGGCCCGGCTGCTCCAGGGCGCGAACGGCCCGGCGGAGCGCCGCCAGATCCTCCGCGGTCAGCGCGCGGTCCGGAGCGGCGGTCGCGGTCGGCAGGGTCTCGTCGAGGCTGATGAGGTCGCTCACGGTGCTGTCCCCGAACTCTGCGTGCGGCGCGCTGCCGCCGTGGGCCTGTGGCCCTGAGCAAGCGCCGCGGCCGCGGCTTGGTTCCGCCGATCCCCTCCCTCCCGCGGACGCGGTCTCAGGCCTTGGCGGCCACCGCCTCGTCCTCGGGCACCGGGACGGGCGCGGGCTCCGCCGCGCCCTCGCGCAGCGCGATCAGCGCGAGGCAGAGCAGCGCCACCGGGATGCCGATGCCGGCGGACGCCGCGAAGAAGGCCGGGTAGCCCATCGCATCGACCATGTAGCCCGAGAACCCGCCCACGAACTTGCCGGGCAGCGCGTAGAGCGAGGAGAGCAGCGCGTACTGCGTCGCCACGAAGGCCGGCGAGGCGAGGCTCGACATGTAGGCGATGAGCGCCGTGCCGGCGAAGTTGCCGGCGAAGTTGTCGATCGAGATGCTGAGCACGAAGAGCCACGTGTCGTGGCCCGAGACGGCGAGCCAGGAGAACATCAGGTTCGAGGCCGCCGCCACGATGCCGCCGAACAGGAGCGAGGCCTGCAGGCCGAAGCGGATCACCGCCCAGCCGCCCGCCAGGGCGCCGACCACGCCGACGATCACCCCGTAGACCTTCGTGACGTTGGCGATCTCGGTCAGCGTGAAGCCCTGCTCGATGTAGAAGGGCTGGGCCATCACGCCCGAGATGATGTCGGGCAGGCGGTAGAGCATGATCAGCGCCAGGATCAGCACCAGCCGCGAGCCCTTGCGCCGGACGAGGTCCGAGAAGGGATCGACCACCGCGATCCGGAGCGTCGTGGCCACCGAGCGCCGCTCGCCCGGAACCGCGACCGGGTCCTGGCGCGGGGCGAGGAACGCCGCCGTCAGGCCGACCAGCATCAAGGCCGCCATCGTCCCGTAGGCGAGGCTCCAGCCCGCACCCTGCGCGATGTAGAGGGCGCCCGCCCCCGCGAAGGCCCGGGCGATCGCGTAGCCGAGCTGGTAGGCGGCCAGCATCACGCCCTGCCGCTCGGTCGGCGCCGCGTCGATGCGCCAGGAATCGACCACGATGTCCTGCGTCGCCGAGGCGAAGGCGGTCACGAGCGCGCAGATCACCATGAAGCTCAGGGACGCCGCCGGGTCGCCCTGGCTCATGCCGAGAAGGCCGGCCGCGACCGCGACCTGGGACAGCACCATCCACGAGCGGCGGCGACCGAGCCTGCGGGCGAGGAACGGCAGGTCGACCCGGTCGATCACCGGGGCCCAGAGGAACTTCAGCGAGTAGGCGAGGGAGACGTAGGAGAGGAGCCCGATGCTGGTGCGCTGGATGCCCGCGGTGGCGAGCCAGGCCGAGAGCGTCGAGAAGACCAGCAGGATGGGCAGGCCGCAGGCGAAGCCCAGCGCCAGCATCAGGGCGATGCGCGCATCCTCCATCACGTCGCGCAGGCGCAGGCGCGGCCTGCCGGAGCTGGGTTCGCGCGCGGCCTTCATTCCTGTGTGCATCGCCGTTCTGCCCGCCATGGCATGGAACTCCTCACAGCCGTGCGCCTTGTCACGCAGAACCGTGGCCGACTTGCGAGAGCGGGTGAAGCCCGCGTCGCCAGCTGACGCGTTCGACGTGGCGGGGGAATCATGCTCGACCTTTCGTTAACGGCTTTGCCGAAAACTGGTCCTTGAGATGTACGGCCGGGGGGACGAACGCTTCCGCTCGCCGGAGACGCGCGCGGCCGGGACGAGCGTCACGGACGGTTGCAGCATGACGCAGGACAGTGCCCACCCGGCCGCGATGGCGCCTGCCACCTTCGCGCTCGCCTTCGGCGCGAGCCTGACCCCGATGATCGTGACGGACGCGCGCGGGCACGACAACCCGATCGTCTGGGTCAACGACGCGTTCCTGAACCAGACGGGTTACGCGCGCGACGAGCTGATCGGCCGGAACTGCCGCCTGCTGCAGGGGGCTGAGACGGATCGCCAGGAGATCGCCCGCATGCGCGCGGCGATCGGCGCCGGCGAGCCGATCGCCCTCGAGATCCTCAACTATCGCCGGGACGGCACGCCCTTCTGGAACGGGATGACGATCAATCCGATCCGCGACGAGGCGGGCGGAATCGCCTATTTCTTCGCCGCCCAGGCCGACATGACGGACAAGCGTCGGGCCGAATCGGCCATGCGGGGGACCAACGACGAGCTGGAGCGGCAGGTCGGGGAGCGGACCGCGGATCTGGAGCGCGCGCTCGCCCAGAAGACCGCCCTGCTCCACGAGGTCGATCACCGCGTGAAGAACAACCTCCAGGTAATCTCGTCGCTCATGCTGCTGAAGGCGCGGCGCACCCCGGAGGGCGAGGCGCGCGACGCCCTGCAGAATATGGCCGAGCGCATCGGCGCGCTCTCGACGGCGCACCGGATGCTCTACTCGGAGGGCGACGTCGCCCACTTCAACCTCAGCGACTTCACCGGGGACTTCCTCTCCGACCTCGAAGCCGGATTGGACCCGGAGCGGACCCGGATCGAGGCGCATGTCGAGCCGATCGCTGTGGCGGCCGCGATGGCCGCGCCGCTCTCGCTGATGATCCACGAACTCACCACGAACGCCGTCCGCCACGCCTTCCCGGGAGGGCGGAGCGGACGCCTCACCGTGGATGGGCGCCGCGAGGACGACATGCTGGTCCTCGTCGTGGCGGATGACGGCATCGGTCTGGGGACGGCGCCGCCGAACCCAGCGGGCTTCGGGCGCAGCCTGGTCGAGATGGTCGTGCGGCAGCTGCGCGGATCGATCGCCTGGTCCGAAGGAGCGCCGGGCACCCGTGTGGAGATCCGCGTGCCGCTCCAGGGAGGCGCTTGAGATGCGCCCGGTCTTCGCGCAGTCTGCCGCCCTGGGCCACGCAGGGGACGGCCGCCTCGGGCTCGAGCGTGCCGCATGAGGTTCCATGACCGCTGACGCCGCGCCATCCGGCCCTTCCCTGCGCATCCTCGTCGTGGAGGACGAGGCGCTGATCGCGCTCGAGCTCGAATGCCTGCTGGACGATCTCGGCCACGTCACGGTCGGCGTCGCCTGCAATTCCAGCGAGGCCATCGCGGTCGGGCGCGCCACGGCGCCGGACGTGGCCCTCGTCGACATCCATCTGGTGGACGGCCCGACCGGGATCGAGGTGGCTCGGGCGCTCGCCGCCGACCCGCGCACGACGGTCGTGTTCATGACGGCGAACGCCAAGCGCATCCCGGACGATTTCGCGGGCGCCTTCGGGGTGATCGCAAAGCCCTATTCCGAGCGCGTGGTGGCGAGCACGCTGGCCTATCTGGCGGGCTGCCGCGCGGGCCGGCCCCACGCGCCCTGCCCCGACGGCTTCCACCCGGCGCCGGCCTGCGCGGCCGCGCCCTGAGGGGCGCCTCCGGCCTGCCCATCCGCCGATACCGCCCCTCTGCGCCCTCCCCGGCGCCGCGCCCGGCTACGTCAGCCCTCGGCCCGGGCCCGTTTCAGCCGGTAGAGCGCGTCGAGCGCCTCGCGCGGCGTGAGCGCGTCCGGGTCGATCGCGTCGAGCATGAGCCCCAGCGCGTCGTCCGCGGCGGGCTCGGGTTCGGGCGGCGGGGGCGGCGGCGCGAGGTTGGCGAAGAGCGGCAGGTCGTCGATGCGGGGACGACCCGGGCGCTCGCGCTCGGCCTTCTCCAGGCCCTTGAGGATCGCGCCCGCCCGGGCCACCACGGTGGCCGGGAGCCCTGCAAGGCGTGCCACCTGCAGCCCGTAGCTGCGCTCGGCCACGCCCGGCACCACCTCGTGCAGGAACACCACCTCGTCCCGGTGCTCGGCGACCTTGAGCGTGGCGTTGTCGAGCCGCGCCAGCCGCTGGCCGAGCGCCGTCAGCTCGTGGAAATGCGTGGCGAAGAGCGACCGGCAGGCGTTCGCCTCGTGCAGGTGCTCCAGGCAGGCCCAGGCGATCGAGAGCCCGTCGAAGGTCGCGGTGCCGCGCCCGATCTCGTCGAGGATGACGAGGGAGCGCCGCGTCGCCTGGTTCAGGATCGCGGCGGTCTCGACCATCTCGACCATGAAGGTCGAGTGCCCGCGGGCGAGGTCGTCGGCCGCGCCGACGCGGGAGAACAGCCGATCGACCCGGCCGATGCGCGCCTCGGCCGCCGGGACGAAGCTGCCGATCTGCGCCAGCACCGCGATCAGCGCGTTCTGGCGCAGGAAGGTCGACTTGCCGCCCATGTTCGGGCCGGTGATCAGGCGGATCCGCCCGCGCGTGTCCCCCGACAGGTCGCAATCGTTGGCGATGAAGGCCTCGCCCGACCGTCTCAGGGCCGCCTCGACCACGGGGTGGCGACCGGCCGTAACCACGAAGCTCAGCGAATCGTCCACCACCGGGCAGCGCCAGTCGAGCTCGACCGCGAGTTCCGCGTGGCCGGCCGCCACGTCGAGCCGCGCCAGCGCCTCGGCGGTCTCCGCGATGGCCTCGGCGCCCGCCAGCACGCGCGCCGCCAGATCCTCGAACACCGCGGTCTCGAGTGCCAGCGCGCGGTCGGAAGCGCCGGAGATCTTCGACTCGAGCTCTCCGAGCTCGACGCTGGTGAAGCGCATCGCGTCCACCATGGTCTGGCGATGCACGAAGTCCTGCATCAGCCCCTTGAGGCAGGCCTCGCCGACCGATTGCGGCACCTCGATGTAGTAGCCGAGCATGTTGTTGTGCTTGATCCGCAGGGTGCGGCAGCCCGTCTCCTCGGCGTAGCGCGCCTGCAGCGCGGCGATGACCTTGCGCGAATCCTGGCCGAGCGAGCGCGCCTCGTCGATCTCGGCGTGGTAGCCGGCGCGCACGAAGGTGCCGTCGCGCCGGTTGAGCGGCAGGTCGTCGGCCAGCGCGGCGCGCAGCCGCTCCACGAGGTCTGCGTCGATCCGGGCGAGCCTGCGCCCGAGCCGCGCCAGGGCGTCCGGCAGGTCGGGCTCCGCCGCGAGCCGCGCGCCGAGCGCGGCGGCCACATCGAGCCCGTCGCGGATCGCCGCGAGGTCGCGGGGCCCGGCCCGGCCGAGGCCGGTGCGCGAGAGCGCGCGGGCGATGTCGGGCGCGCGGGCGAGCGTGTCGCGCAGGGTCCCGCGCAGGGCCGGCTCCTCGACGAGGCGCGCGACCGCCTCCTGCCGGCGCGCGATGGCGGCGAGATCGGTGAGCGGGCCGGCCAGATGCTCGGCGAGCAGCCGCGCCCCGTTCGCCGTGACGGTGCGGTCGATGGCGTCGAGCAGGCTGCCCTGGCGCTCGCCGGAGAGCGTGCGGGTGAGTTCGAGGTTGGCGCGTGTCGCCGCGTCGATGCTGAGCGTCGCCCCGCCGGCCTCGCGGGTCGGGACCTGCAGGGGCGGTCGGGCGGCGAGCTGGGTGCGGGCGATGTAGAGGAGCGCCGCGCCCGCCGCCGCGATCTCGGCGCGGCTGAACTGGCCGAAGCCCTCCAGCGTCGAGACGCCGTACTGCTCGCGGATGCGCCGCTCGGCCGCCGCCGGCTCCAGCTCGCCCTGCGGCAGCGGCACGACGGCCGCGCGGGTCTCCTGCCAGAGGCGGCCCAGCGCCGGGTCTGCATGGAGCGCTTCCGAGAGCACGATCTCCCTGGGGTCGTGCCGGCTGATCGCGCCGGAGAGTTCCTGGCCCGCGACCTCGCTCAGCGAGAAGCGCCCCGTGGAGATGTCCACCGCCGCGAGCCCGTAGGCGTGGGCGGTCTCCGAGAGCTTGCGCCGGCCGATCGCGAGGAGGAGGTTCGCCCGCGCGGGGTCGAGCAGTCGGTCCTCCGTGATGGTGCCGGGGGTGACGAGCCGCACCACCTCGCGCCGCACCACCGATTTCGGCCCCCGGCGCTTGGCCTCGGCCGGATCCTCGGTCTGCTCGCAGACGGCGACGCGGTGGCCCAGCGCGATCAGGCGGCTCAGGTAGTCGTCGGCCCGCTCCACCGGCACGCCGCACATCGGGATGTCGGCGCCGCCGTGCTTGCCCCGCTTCGTCAGCACGATGCCGAGCGCCCGCGAGGCGGTCTCCGCGTCGGCGAAGAACAGCTCGTAGAAATCGCCCATCCGGTAGAACAGCAGGCAGTCGGGGTTGGCCGCCTTGATCTCGATGTACTGCGCCATCATCGGCGTGGCGCCCGGGGTCTCCGGGGCGGGCGCGGCCTCGGGCGGGCTGGCGATCTGTCGGGCGGCGGTGCTGCGGGCCATGCCCCGTTCTACCAGAGCCCGGCCGGCGAATCAGGCGCGGCACGTCGCATCGCTGGGGAGAAGCGCGGCCGCCGAACGGAAAGGGGCCGCCGCTCGCGCGGCAGCCCCCTGGCCTCTCGTATGAGCCGGGCGGCTCAGTAGCGCGGGCCGCCCGTGGTGTTGCCGAGCTGCTGCTTGTAGCCGGGCTGCTGCGGGTTGCGGGCGTTCGGGTTGCCGTAGCGCATGGTGTTCATGCGGCGCATGCGGCGCTCGGCCCGGGTGGAGTGGTAACGGCGGTGGTGGCGGTAGGCGACCGTCTCGACGCCGTCGGTGGCGGTGACGCCGGCCGGCACCGAGAGCGGAGCCGCCGAGGCGGGCAGCGAGGCGAGGCCGCCGAGCAGCAGGCCGGTCGCCAGGGTGAGGGCAATGCGCGTCATGTAAGTCTCCACGTCGCGCAGGCTGCGCGCGTCGAGCCGATAAGTTGTTCCATCCTATGCGGTTCCGACGGATACGGAGAAATTTCTCGCTGCCTCGCGACATTCCGTCGGGACGATTATCGAAGTCTGAACGTGCACGCGCCCCGCTCGCCGCCTGACTGCGCCATCATAGGATCGGGGTCGTGCGATGGGATTGTCCGTCCGGGGCCCGCCCGGATTGCCTTGTCGCGCCCGCCGCGCCATCACCGCGCGATGCAAGCCGCCGCCGCGCAAGCCCTGCCGATCGACGCCGTCCTGCCGCGCCTGCGCGCGACGCTCGCGGCGGGCGTAGGCGCGGTCCTCGTCGCCCCGCCCGGGGCCGGCAAGACCACGCGGGTGCCGCTCGACCTCCTCGGCGCGCCCTGGCTCGGCGACAGGCGCATCGTCCTGCTCGAGCCGCGCCGCCTCGCCGCCCGGGCGGCGGCCGAGCGCATGGCCGCGACGCTGGGCGAGCGCGTCGGCGAGACGGTGGGCCTGCGCGTGCGCCTCGGCTCGAAGATCTCCGGCCGCACCCGGATCGAGGTGGTCACCGAGGGCGTGTTCACCCGGATGATCCTCGACGACCCGGAACTCGGCCGGGTCGGCGCGGTGCTGTTCGACGAGTTCCACGAGCGCTCTCTCGACGCGGATCTCGGCCTCGCGCTCGCCCTCGACGCGCAGGGTGGGTTGCGCGAGGACCTTCGGATCCTAGTGATGTCGGCGACCCTCGACGGGGCGCGGGTCGCGGCGCTGCTGGGCGATGCGCCCGTGATCGCGTCGGAGGGCCGCGCCTTCCCGGTCGAGACCCGCTACGTCGAGCGCGATCCGAGCCGGCGCGTCGAGGCGGCGACGACCGACCTGATCCTCCGGGCGCTGCGCGCCGATCCGGGCTCCGTCCTCGCGTTCCTGCCCGGGCAGGCGGAGATCCGCCGGGTGGCGGAGGCTCTGGAGGGACGCGTCGGGCCGGACGTGGACGTGGCCCCGCTCTACGGCGCGCTGACGCCGGCCGAGCAGGACCGCGCCGTATCGCCGGCCCGGCCCGGCCGCCGCAAGGTGGTGCTGGCGACCTCCATCGCCGAGACCTCGCTGACCATCGAGGGCGTGCGCATCGTCGTCGATTCCGGGCTCGCCCGGGTGCCGCACTACGAGCCGGGCCTGGGGCTCACGCGCCTCGTGACGGCGCGCGCCTCGCGCGCCTCCGTCGATCAGCGCCGCGGCCGCGCCGGCCGCACGGAGCCGGGCGTGTGCTGGCGGCTCTGGTCGGAGGCCGCCACCGGCGCGCTCGAACCGTTCGGGCGCCCCGAGATCCTGGCCGCCGACCTTGCCGGCCTCGTGCTCGATTGCGCCGCCTGGGGCGTGGCCGACCCGACCGCCCTCGCCTTCCTCGACACGCCGCCCGCGGCAGCGCTCCGCGAGGCGCGCGTCATGCTCGCCGACCTCGGCGCCCTCGACGCCGACGGGCGCCTCACCGAGGCCGGCCGGCGCTTGCGCGCCCTGCCCCTGCCGCCGCGCCTCGCCCGCATGCTGGTCAGCGCCGGAGCGTTCGGGCAGGCCCGCGCCGCCGCCGATCTCGCCGCCGTGCTGGTCGAGCGGGGACTCGGCGGCGATGCGGTCGACCTCGCCGAGCGCCTCGACCGCTTCCGCCGCGACCGCGGCCCGCGCGCCGCCGACATGCGCCGCCTGAGCGCCGGCTGGGCGACGCTCGCGGGCGGGCAGGCCTCCGATGAGGCCGCCGATCCGGGCGCTCTCCTGGCCCTCGCCTACCCGGACCGCGTCGCCAGGGCGCGCGGGCGCGACGGCGAGTTCGTGATGGCCAACGGCCGCGCCGGGCGCCTCGATCCGGCCGCCGCGCTCGCCCGCGAGCCCTTCGTGGTGGTCGCCGACCTCGCGGGGGCTGCCGGCAACGCCCGCATCCTCGCGGCCGCCGCCATCGCCCCGGAGGCGATCGAGACGGGTTTCGCCGACCGCATCGAATCCGTCACGCAGGTGAGCTTCGATCCCCAGGCCCGCGCGCTGCGGGCCCGCGCCCTGCGCCGCCTCGGCGCCGTGACGCTCGGCGAGCGCACCCTGCCGGTGCCGGCCGACCTCGACGCCGCAGCGATCCTCGCCCGCGGCATCGCCGGGCTCGGCCTCGACCGCCTGCCCTGGACCCCGGCCCTCCGGCAATGGCTCGCCCGCGCCCGCTTCCTGCGCGCGGCCGAGGGCGAGCCCTGGCCCGACCTCTCCGACGCGGTGCTCGCCGAGACCGTGGCGGACTGGCTCGCCCCCGAGATCGTCGGCCGGAGCGGGCTCGACGCGATCACGGCGGACGACCTCGCCCGCGCGCTCCACGGCCTGCTCGACTGGGCGCTGCGCGCCCGCATGGAGACGGCGGCGCCGACCCATGTCGCGGTGCCGACCGGCTCGCGCATCCCGGTCGATTACGAATCCGAGGGCGGTCCCGTCCTCGCCGTGCGGGTGCAGGAGCTGTTCGGGCTCGACCGGCACCCGACGGCCGGCGGCCGGCCGCTCGTCCTCCACCTGCTCTCGCCGGCCCAGCGCCCGATCCAGATCACCCGCGACCTGCCGGGCTTCTGGCGCGGCTCCTGGGGCGCGGTCAGGACCGAGATGCGCGGGCGCTACCCGCGCCATCCCTGGCCCGAGGATCCTCGCACCGAGGCGCCGACCCGGCGCGCCAAGCCCCGCGGGACGTGAGGATCTGCGGGACACGGCGCCGAGCTTGCACCTAGGAGGATCGCATGAATGAGACCGCACCCGAACCCGACGCCCCGCCCGGCTGGGAGCCGATCCGCGATTCCGGCTTCATCGCCCATGTCGGCCCGGTCTATCGCCGGGCGGACGGGGCCTACGCCTTCCGGGCGGACGAGCGGCACGCCAACCTGATCCGGGTGGTGCACGGCGGCATGCTGATGAGCTTCGCCGACCGGGCGCTCGGCGAGACCGCGATGGCGGCGGCGGAGGGCGCGAACTGCGTCACCGTGCAGATGGAGATGCAGTTCATCGACGCGGCCCGGCTCGGCGACTGGATCGAGACCGGTCCGGACGTGCTCAAGCGCACCGGCTCCCTCGTCTTCCTGCGCACGGATCTGCTGGTCGGGGACCGGCGGGTCGCCTACGCCTCGGGCGTCTGGAAGATCCTGCGCCGCCGACCCGATGCCGCGGGCGCCTGAGCGCGCTATCTCGGGTCCATGTCCGCTTCCACCGACGCCCCCCAGGACCCGACGCTCGCCCGGCTCGGCGCCGCCCTGTCGGGCCTGCCCGCGCGCGGTCCCGCGCCGGTCCATCTCTGGAACCCGCCCTATTGCGGTTCTATCGACATCCGCATCGCGGCCGACGGCACGTGGTTCCACAACGGCAGCCCGATCCGCCGCGAGAAGATGGTGCGCCTGTTCGCCTCGATCCTGCGGGCGGAGCCCGACGGCGCGATCCGGCTCGTCACGCCGGTCGAGAGCGTGGGTATCACGGTAGACGACGCGCCCTTCCGTGCCGTCGAGATGGCGGTGGACGGGGCGGGCGCGGCGCGCCGCATCAGCTTCCGCACCAACGTCGACGACCTCGTGGCGGTCGGTCCCGACCACCCGCTGCGCTTCGAGCAGGCGGAGGACGGCGCGCTCAAGCCCTACCTCCTGGTCCGCGGCGGCCTCTGGGCCCTGGTGAGCCGGGCGCTGACCTACGACCTCGTGGCGCTGGCCGAGGAGCGCGTGCTCGACGGCCGCCCCTGGCTCGGCCTTCAGGCCGGGGGCGCCTTCCACCGCATCGCACCGGCCGAGGCGGCGTGAGCCTCGATCTCGCGGGCTTCCTCGCCCTCTGTCGCGAGCGCCTGTCGCCATGGCCGCCGGGCCCCGACGACCCGACCTCGAACCCGCGCGGCGACCACAGCCTCGACCCCGACGGCAGCGCCGTGATCCCGCCGCCGCCCCACCGCCGCGCCGCCGTGCTGGTGCCTGTGGTGGCGCGCACCGAGGGCCTCTTCCTCATCCTCACCCAGCGCGCCGCCCACCTGCGCGACCATTCTGGCCAGGTCGCCCTGCCGGGTGGCAAGATCGACCCGGAGGAGACGGCCCGCGAGGCGGCGCTGCGGGAGGCCTGGGAGGAGATCGGCCTCGTCGCCGACCTCGTGCGCCCGCTCGGCTATCTCGACCCCTACCTCTCGGGGACCGGCTTCCTCGTCACCCCGGTGATCGGACTGGTCGCACCGGAGGCGGTCCTGCGGCCCAACCCCTCCGAGGTCGCCGACGTCTTCGAGGTGCCCCTCGGCTTCCTGATGGATGCCGGCCGCTACCAGCTCCGCTCCCGCGAATGGCAGGGCCGCACCCGCACCTTCTACGCCCTCCCCTTCGGCGAGCGCCTGATCTGGGGCGTGACCGCCGGCATCCTGCACAACTTGCGCGAACGGCTCGCGCGGTAGCAGAGTCCCGATCCCCCGCCGCCCCGGAACCCATGCTGCGCCGCCTCCTCGAAGAATTCGGGATCTTCCTGATCCCCTTCGCGCTCTTCTGCGTCTACCTGCTGGCGCGGGGCCGAAACCCGCTGCGCCGGGCGCACTGGGACGGCCAGAGCTTGCGGCTGGCGCTGGCCGGCCTCGCGCTGGTGATCGCCTCGCTCGTCCTCACGGGCCTGTTCTCGGCGCGCAGCACCGGCGGCTACGTGCCCTCCCACATGGAGAACGGGCGGCTCGTGCCGGGGCAGTTCCGCTGATGCAGGATCTCGACCGAGCGGGTCTCGCGCGCCTGCGCGAGCGACCGAGCGTGCGCCGCGCCCTCGCGGCGCTGGACGGGCCGGGGGCCGAGACGCGCGTCGTCGGAGGCTGCGTGCGCGACGCGCTCCTCGGACGCGCTGCCGCCGACATCGACCTCGCCACCACGCTCCTGCCCGAGACCGTGATGGCGCGTGCCCGCGCCGCCGGCCTCAAGGCGGTGCCGACGGGCATCGAGCACGGCACCGTTACGCTGGTCGCGGCGGGCGAGCCGATCGAGGTGACGACCCTGCGCGAGGACGTCGAGACCGACGGGCGCCGCGCGGTGGTGCGCTTCGGGGGCGATTTCGCGCAGGACGCGGCGCGGCGCGACTTCACCGTCAACGCCCTCTCCCTCGACGCGGCGGGGCACCTGCACGACACCACGGGCGGCGTCGCCGATCTCCAGGCGGGGCGGGTGCGCTTCATCGGCGACCCGGCGACCCGCATCCGCGAGGACGCGCTTCGCATCCTGCGCTTCTTCCGCTTCCACGCGCGCTTCGGGCACGGCGCCCCGGACGCGCCCGCGCTCGCCGCCTGCATTGCCGCCCGGGACAGCCTCGACCGGCTCTCGCGCGAGCGCGTGCGGGCCGAGTTCCTCAAGCTGCTGGCCGCGCCGGGCGCGCCCCCGATGGTCGCGACCCTGAGCGACACCGGCCTCCTCGCCCGCATCCTCGGCGGCGTGGGCGAGCAGGGCCGTCTCGCTCGGGCCCTTGCGGCGGGGAGGCCCGCCCCCCTCGCGGCCCTGGCCGTGCTGACCCGCGAGGATGCGGAGCGCCTGCGCGAGCGGCTGCGCCTGTCGAGGGCCGAGCATCTCGAACTCGAGCGCTACGCCGACGCGCTGGCCGCGGCCCGCGACCGCCCAGCCCTCGCGGAGCCCGAGATCCGGGCGCTCGTCGCCGAGCACGGGCTGGAGGCGGCCTCGGGCGCGCTCGCGGTTCTGGCGGGCGAGCCGCGGCCCGCCCTACCCCCCGACCTCGACCGGATCCTCGGGGCGCTACGCGCCGGACCGCCGCTCGTCCTACCGGTCGCCGGGGCCGATCTGGTGGCGCGGGGCCTCGCCCCGGGCCGCGGCATCGGCCGGGCGCTCGCCCGCGCCCGCGCCCGCTGGCTCGCGCTGGGCTGCCCGCTCGATCCAGGGGCGCGCGACGCGCTGATCGCCCACGCCCTCGAGGATGCGGTCGGCTAGCGGCAACGAGAAAGGCCC
>NZ_LSIX01000326.1:0-2817 GCF_001556475.1 Methylobacterium sp. CCH5-D2
GCGCCGTGCCGGGTCATCGCCGCGATCTCGACGCCGGCGTGCACCCCGTAGGTGTCGGGCCGCCGCGGCGAGGGCGGACGTGGCCAGCGCGTGGTCACGCCGCCGGCGATCATCCGGGCGGCGAGGTCGGGGGTCAGCCGCGCGTCGTAGTCCGCGATCGGCGTCGAGGCCTCGCGGAAGCCGTAGCGGGCCGACAGGAACGCCGCCCGGGCGAGCCGGCCCCCGGGGTCGGCGGCGCGCAGGGTGCGCCAGAGCGGGCCGTCGTAGCGCGCGAGCGCCGGCATCGGCTCCGGATCGGCGCGCTTGGTCGCCGAGCAGGCGAGCACGAGAAGACGAGCGGGCCGCGGGTGGGGAGCGCTGGTCATGCCGCGTCCCTCCCCGGCCGGCCGGCGAGCGGGTCGACGCGGTGGACGGCCACGGGCCGGGTGTCGGCCCCCTGCGCGAGGCGCTCGATCAGGGCGAGATCCGCGTCCGAGCACGGGCCGCGCACCTCGATCTCGACCCAGTGCCCGGAGCGGCCGACGTGGCTGTCGCGCAGGCGGTGATTGGAGGAGGTGTAGAAGCTCTCGTTGGGCTCGATCAGCCGCACGCGCGAGGTCAGGAACAGGATGCCCGCGCCGAGATTGACGCAGAAGATCAGCTCGTCGGCCGGCAGGGTCTTCGGGCCGCCCCCGCGCGTGCGCTGCCCGATCCGGCGGAAGGCCTCGTCGAAGGTCGCCGGGTTCGGGGTGGTGCGCGCCTGCGTCGGGGCGTGGAAGATCCACGGCGGCCGGTGCGGGTCGATCCGCCCGACGGCGATCTGGTGCAGCAGGTCGCCGAAGCTGTGGGGATCGGCTGGATAGGGGCAGGTCCGCCACAGGGCACGGATGGTCCAGCGCAGCGCGGGGTCGAAGGCGAACAGCCGGGCGCGCATGCGCCGCCAGTCGGCGGCGCGCTGGGCGCGGCGCGCGCGCTCGGCCTCGCCCCACCAGACGGCGCGGCGGGCCATCTCCGCGTCGACGCCGTGCTGGCGGGCCGCGATCGCCTCGGCGAACAGCGGCAGGGCCTCGCGCTCCAGACGCTGTTTGCGCAGGAACGCCGCGCGCTTGCGCGTGGTCTCCCGGTAGGGCTCGGATCGGGGCGAGCGGCGGAAGCGCATCAGGCCGCCTCCGCCATCGCCGGCGATGCGTGATCGCTGTCCTCGGCCGAAGCGGACGGATCCCCGTCGGGCAGGCGGCCGAGCAGCCAGTCGGCGGCCTTGCTGGCGTGCGAGGCGGCGCGCACGATCGCGCGGTCGTCGTCGCGCAGCACCTCGAGCCACGAGGCGATGTAGTCGGCATGGCGCACGGTCGGCACGATGCCGAGGCTGGCGCAGACGAAAGCCGCGGAGATCTCCGCGACCAGCTCCTCCCGAGCGTAGCACGGGCTGCCGTGCCGGCCCTTCATCTCCCGGTTCAAGCGCGAGGCGTGGCCGACGGCGTGGGACAGCTCATGGGCCGCGGTCCTGTGGAAGTTGACCGGCTCGTGGAAGGCCTCGGGCGGGGGCAGCACCACCACGTCGTCGGCCGGACGGTAGAAGGCGCGGTCGCCGCCGATGCGGATGGTGACGCCGGAGGCGTCCATCAGCGCGCGGAAGCGTGGCTCGATCAGGTCCTCGCGCGGCGGGGGCGGCGGGACGGTCAGGTCCTCGGGCAGGCCGTCGACCTGGGCGACGTTGAAGACGGTGAACCGCTTCAGGAAGGCGATCTGGCGGGCCTCGTCGCCGTCGCGGTCGGCGCGCTGGCGCTCGTCCTGCGGGGTGAAGCGGTCGGCGTAGACGACGGGCGTGCCGCGCTCGCCCCGGCGCACGCAGCCGCCGAGCCCGAGGGCCTGACGGAAGGTGAGCCAGCGCTGGGTGGCGTAGCCGGCCTCGATGCCGGCGGCCCAGAGCAGCATGACGTTGATGCCCGAGTAGGCGCGGGCGGTGGCGGCGTTGCGGGGCATGGCCACCGCGCCGGTGCCGGGCCCGACGCTCCAGGGCTGGACCCAGGGCACGCGGCCCGCTTCGAGCTGGGCGATGATCGTGTCGGTGATTTGCCGGTACAGGTCGACGCGCTGGACGGGCGCCGTCTCGGCGCGGGCGCTGCGGGGTTTGGCGGAGTCGGGACGGCGGGCCATCGGTGGGACTTTCGCGACGGGCGCCGGAGCCTCTCTCCGACCGGATCTCCCGTCATGCCGTCACCGGCCCTCCTCTCACTCCGGCACGCCGCACCTCGAAGGACCGGCCCTTCAGGCAGTCTCGGCTTCGATCACCGCCCCGGCATAGCTGGCGATAACCGTCCTTCTCGAAAGTTTGGCGCTGGGCTGGTAGAGAGCTTGGTGAGGAAGTTAAGCCTCGGCTATGTCGCCGAGCCCGGCGTGGGGGCGAACGTGACGGACGAAGACCGCGACATGCTGGCCAACCTCGGCGTGGACATCGCACGTCGCATCCGCGCGACCGGCGCGGCCTTGGACAAGGAGCGCGGGTCGCTCGTGCTGCTGTCCCGCCTGCGTCGCCGCTTGATCCGCGCAGCGCGCCACGTCCCCGATGAGATCGACGCGCTCGTGGCGGAGGCGATCGAGGCGGACGCGATCTCCGGTATGGAATTCTGAGGATGGCGGCCAGCCGGCTCGTCCTGCTCCGCGGCACCGTCGAGAACGCCGGGACGCTCCCGGCCGAAACCGTCCGACCGTTGGACACTTTGCCCGCCGAGGCGGCAGCGCTCGTTCGCGTATACCAGCGCGCCAGCAAGAGCGAGGCGCGCGAGGGGCTGGGATCGAAGCATCGGGGAGCGTCCAGCCCCCCACCCCGTCGCGCAG
>NZ_LSIX01000327.1:0-694 GCF_001556475.1 Methylobacterium sp. CCH5-D2
CCCGCCGGAGGGCTGAGGCTGCCTCTCGACGCGCCGTCATCCCCGAGCGGGGCTCGGGTCCTCTCTCCCCGCGCGCGTCTCCCCGCACGGCGGGGAGAGGGGATCCGCACGCATCGGACGCTCGACCGGAGATCGGACGTGGTGTGGTAAGCTGCCCTATCCCGTGCGCTCGCGGCAGGCCCCGCACTCGCCCTCCACCTCGACGATCCGGCTCGCGGGCTTGAAGCCCGCCCGGTCGAGGGCGCGGCCGAGGCCCGCCTCGATCTCCGGCGCGGTGGTCTCGCCGATGCCCCCGCAGGTGCGGCAGATCAGGAAGACCAAACCCTCCCCTGCCCCGTGCTCGTGCGCGCAGGAGACGAAGGCGTTGCGGCTCGCGATGCGGTGGACGAGGCCGAGCTCCGTCAGGAAGTCGAGCGCCCGGTAGACCGAGACCGCGGCGACGCGCCGGCCCGGCACGCTGAGGCGCTCGGCGATGTCGTAGGCGCCGAGCGGCCCCTGCGCCGCCGCCACCGTCTCCAGCACGTCCCGGCGCAGGCGCGTGAACTGCAGGTCCCGGTCGCGGCAGAGCGCCTCGGCGCGCGCGACGACGTCGAGGCCGTGCGCATGGTGGTGATGGCCGGCACCGTGCTCGTGCCCGTGCATGACGATCCCCGGGATAGCGCGGCCGCGCGCGGGGTGCCCCGCGAGGGCCCGC
>NZ_LSIX01000328.1:0-1616 GCF_001556475.1 Methylobacterium sp. CCH5-D2
GATCGGCGGGCCCTTGAGGATCGTGCGGGCGATGGCGACCCGCTGCTTCTCGCCGCCCGAGAGCTTGAGGCCGCGCTCGCCGACCGGCGTGTCGTAGCCCTCCGGCAGCCCCTCGATGAAGCGGTCGATCTGGGCGAGGCGCGCGGCCTCGCGCACCTCGGCGTCGGAGGCCTCCCAGCGGCCGTAGCGGATGTTGTAGCCGATCGTGTCGTTGAACAGCACCGTGTCCTGCGGGACCATGCCGACGGCGGCGCGGAGCGAATCCTGCCGGACCGACGCGATGTCCTGCCCGTCGATCGCGATGCGGCCGTTCTGCGGCTCGTAGAAGCGGAACAGCAGGCGCGAGAGCGTCGACTTCCCGGCCCCCGAGGGGCCGACGATCGCCACCGTCTTGCCCGGCCCCACCGTGAAGGAGACGCCGCGCAGGATCGGCCGGTCCGGATTGTAGGCGAAGTGCACGTCCTCGAAGCGCACCTCCGCGTTCCCGACCGCGAGCGGGCTCGCGTCCGGCCGGTCCGCGATCTCCGGGTTGCGGTGGAGGATGCGGAACATGTCGTCGATGTCGATCAGCGCCTGTTTGATCTCGCGGTAGATCATCCCCATGAAGTTCAGGGGCATCGAGAGCTGCACCAGCATCGTGTTGGCCAGCACGAAGCCGCCGATCGTGGTGCGCCCGGCCATGATGTCGCGCGCGGCGAGCCACATCACCGCGGTCATACCGAGTGTGAAGATCACGGCTTGGCCCGCGTTGAGCACCGCGAGCGAGACGTAGGTCTGCGTCGAGGCCTTCTCGTAGCGCGCCATCGACTCGTCGTAGCGCGCGGTCTCGCGGCTCTCGGCGCCGAAATACTTCACCGTCTCGAAGTTCAAAAGCGAATCGACCGCCTTGGTGTTGGCGTCGGTGTCGGAGGCGTTCATGCGGCGGCGGATGCCGATGCGCCACTCGGTGGCCTTGTAGGTGAAGCTCAGATACGCCACGACCATCACGAGGACGACGGCCGAGTAGTGCCAGTCGAACTCGTAGGCGAGCACGCCCAGCACCAGCGCGAACTCGACGATGGTCGGCACCAGCGTCAGCACCATCAGGCGCGACAGCTCCTCGATGCCGCCCCGCCCGCGCTCCAGCACCCGGGTCAGGCCGCCGGTCTTGCGCTCCAGGTGGAAGCGCAAGGAGAGGCGGTGCATGTGCTCGAAGGTCTGCAGCGCGAGCCGGCGCACCGCGTGCATCGCCACCTTGGCGAAGAGCCCGTCGCGCACCTGCGTCAGCCCCACCATCACGATGCGGGCGAGGCCGTAGGCGCCGATCAGGAGCATCGGCGCGGCGATGAGGCCGGCGGGCACCCCGTCCGCGTGGCCGCCGACCGCCGCGACCAGCGCGTCGGTCGCCCACTTGAAGGTGAAGGGCATCACCATCGTGGCGAGCTTGGCCACCAGCAGCAGCCCGAAGGCGAGGTAGACGCGCCGCTGCAGGTCGGCCCGGCCGTGGGGCCAGAGATAGGGCCAGAGCCGGCGATAGGTGGCGACGAGTCCGGGGCGCTCCGGGGCCGGGGCCGCCGGGCTCGCGGGTTCGGTGGTCATGCGCGTGCTGTTCTGTCGGGATGGGGCGGGTGCCGGAG
>NZ_LSIX01000329.1:0-15732 GCF_001556475.1 Methylobacterium sp. CCH5-D2
CTCATCATCTTCGCCGGTATCGTGGCCCACCTGCCGGTGGCGATCGCGGGCGCGCTCGAACTCAGCCGCACCGGCGCCATGTCGCCCGCCACGCTGCTCGGCTCGGCGGTCGGCGCCGTCGCGCTGATCTACTTCATCGTGTTCATGGAGCGCGCCCAGCGCCGCGTCCTGATCAACTACCCGAAGCGTCAGGTCGGCAACCGCATGTACGAGGGCCAGACCTCGTTCCTGCCGCTCAAGCTCAACACCTCGGGCGTGATCCCGCCGATCTTCGCCTCCTCGCTGCTGCTGCTGCCGGCGACCGTGGCGAGCTTCTCGGCGAACCAGGGCTCGTCCGGCTTCCTCGGCACGCTGACCACGCTGCTCGGCCACGGCCAGCCGGTCTACATGCTGCTCTACGCGGCGCTGATCATCTTCTTCACGTTCTTCTACACGGCGGTGGTCTTCAACCCGCAGGAGACGGCCGACAACCTGAAGAAGCATGGCGGCTTCATCCCGGGCATCCGTCCGGGCGAGCGCACCGCGGCCTTCATCGACAAGGTGCTCACCCGCATCACGGTGATCGGCGCGCTCTACCTGACCTTCGTCTGCCTCGCGCCCGAGATCCTGGCGATGGCGCTCTCCTCGCAGAGCCTCGCCTTCGGCGGCACCTCGCTCCTCATCGTGGTCTCGGTGACGATGGACACGGTGGCCCAGATCCACGGGCACCTGATGGCGCACCAGTACGAGGGGCTGGTGAAGAAGGCCAAGCTGCGCGGCGCCTCGACCACGCAGCGCCGGCGCTGAGACGCGGAACAGGACGGGGAGAATGCACGCTCCCCGTCTTTGGTCCGGCTGCCCTCCGCGGTAGAACCCGGCTACAAACCCACCACCCAAGGCGATGCCGGGGAGGCTTCGCCATCGCCCCGGAAGCCGCTGCCAGAGCGGACAAGGACGAGGACACACGGCCATGCGCATCATTCTGCTCGGACCGCCCGGCGCGGGGAAGGGCACCCAGTCCGAGCGGATCGTGGCACGTTTCGGCATCCCCCAGCTCTCGACCGGCGACATGCTGCGCGCCGCGGTGGCCGCCGGCACGCCGGTGGGCCTCGAGGCGAAGGCCGTGATGGAATCGGGCGGCCTCGTCTCCGATCAGATCGTCGTCGGCATCGTGGCCGACCGGATCGAGGAGGCGGACGCGCGGCGCGGCTTCATCCTCGACGGCTTCCCGCGCACCGTCGAGCAGGCCAAGGCCCTCGACGCCATGCTGGAGCAGAAGGGCATCGCGCTCTCGACCGTGGTCGAGCTGAAGGTGGACGAGGACGCGCTGGTCGGCCGCATCGCCACGCGGGCTGCCGAGACCGCCGCCAAGGGCCTGCCGGTGCGCAAGGACGACACGCCCGAGGTGTTCAAGTCCCGCCTGGAAGCCTACCGGGCCCAGACGGCGCCGCTCTCCGACTACTACGCCCAGGCCGGCAAGCTGGAGACGATCGACGGCATGCAGCCGATCGACACGGTCACGGCCGCGCTGATGACGATCCTCGAGCCCCACGCCGAGACGGCGGGGGCCTGATCGCGTTTCCGTCCACAACTGCTGTTGACAGGAGGACCGGCCCGCGCTAGCAGGCCGGTCTTCGTCCATTCGAAACGTGGCTCGAGGTGCCCTGATCGGGCGGCCGCGGGCCGTGTCGTCGTTCGACGGGCGCGCAGGGGCCGGACTCCACCGGACGCGCGGCAATCAGAAAGACCGGACCGCACGGTTCGGCGATGGAGTGTATCTTGGCCCGTATCGCAGGCGTCAACATCCCGACCGGCAAGCGCGTCGTCATCGCGCTGCAGTACATCCACGGCATCGGCCCCAAGAAGGCCGAGGAGATCACCGGCAAGGTCGGCATCCCGGCGGAGCGCCGCGTGAACCAGCTCACCGACGCCGAGGTGCTCCAGATCCGCGAGACGATCGACCGCGACTACATCGTCGAGGGCGACCTGCGCCGCGAAGTCTCGATGAACATCAAGCGCCTGATGGACCTGGCCTGCTACCGCGGCCTCCGTCACCGCAAGCAGCTGCCCGTCCGCGGCCAGCGCACCCACACCAACGCCCGCACCCGCAAGGGCAAGGCGAAGCCGATCGCCGGCAAGAAGAAGTAAGGTTTTCGGACTTGGGAGGCCGTGCTGCGCTCGGCCTCCTCTCCGTCGTACGGGTGTCCCTCTGCGGCCCCGGACAGGCGCCGCGGTTCTCAAGAGGCGCGCCGCCGACATCCCAAAAGAATCCCGAGCGCCTGGCATTACGGGCGTGCCTGAAGGACAGACGAGCAGATTATGGCCAAGGAACCGCAACGCGTCCGCCGCCGCGAGCGCAAGAACATCGTCTCGGGCGTCGCGCACGTGAACGCCTCGTTCAACAACACGATGGTGACCATCACCGACGCGCAGGGCAACACGATCTCGTGGTCCTCGTCGGGCGCGATGGGCTTCAAGGGCTCGCGCAAGTCGACGCCGTACGCCGCGCAGGTCGCCGCCGAGGACGCCGCCCGCAAGGCCGCCGAGCACGGCATGCGCACCCTCGAAGTCGAGGTCTCGGGCCCCGGTTCGGGCCGCGAGTCGGCGCTGCGCGCCCTTCAGGCCGCGGGCTTCACCGTCACCTCGATCCGCGACGTGACCTCGATCCCGCATAACGGCTGCCGTCCGCGCAAGCGCCGTCGCGTCTGATCGTGCGACCGACACGGCCCCGTCGCGGGGCCGTGCCACAGGGCGGGGTCGTCTCGACGGCGCCGCCCACGAGTGCATGCGAACGGGGAGATCTGCGTGACGGACAGCTCGAAGGCACTTCCAGGCGCCCTGCGTTGGCCGGTCGGCGACCTCACGGTCACGGTCCTCAACGACGGGTACCTGCAGGGCTCCCTCGATCTGGTCGCGGGCATCTCCAAGGAAGAGGCCGGCAGCCTCCAGGCCGCCGGCTTTCGCGCCCAGGACCCGCGCATCACGCTCAACGCCTTCCTGATCACGGGCCCGGGCCGCAAGCCCGTCCTGATCGACGCTGGCATGGGCAGCCTCGGCGGTCCCACGCTCGGCCATGTGCCCGCAGCTTTGGCATTCGCGGGGGTCCGGCCGGAGGAGATCGGTACGGTGCTGGTCTCGCACCTGCATCCCGACCATGTCGGCGGGCTGATCGACGAGCGGGGGCAGGGGCGCTACCCGAACGCCGAGATCGTGCTGCACACCGACGAGGCGGCGCACTGGCTCGGCGAGGACGCGCTGGCCCGCGCGCCGGAGGGTGCCAAGTCCTATTTCGAGAACGCCCGGAACGCGGTGGCGCCCTACGGCGGCCGCCTGCGCTACCACCGGGGCGGCGAGGTTCTGCCCGGCATCGAGGCCGTGCACCTGCCCGGCCACACGCCGGGGCACACGGGCTTCCGGATCGTTTCCGGGGACAAGAGCCTGTTCAGCTGGACCGACGTGGTGCATCTGCCCGCGATCCAGTTCAAGCAGCCGGAGGCCGGCATGGTCTTCGACGTCGATGTCGAGCAGGCGCGCGAGACCCGCAAGCGCGTGCTCGACATGGTGGCGAACGACCGGAGCTTCATCGCCGGCAACCACCTCGAATTCCCGGCGCTCGGCTACGTGGCGCGGGACGGGGCGGCCTACAGCTTCGTGCCGGAGCTCTGGGTCGCCGCACAATAGGTTTCATTCAGGGACCGGTTCCGCGGGCGGGGGCAGCCAGGCGGGCCGGCCGAAACGCGAGACGCCTCCGGGCGGCACGCGTGAGAGGCGAGAGGTAGGACCGTGGTCATTCAGAAGAACTGGCAAGAGCTGATCAAGCCGAACAAGCTGCAGGTGACGACCGGCGACGACCCGAAGCGCGTCGCCACCGTCGTGGCCGAGCCGCTGGAGCGCGGCTTCGGCACCACCCTCGGCAACTCGCTCCGCCGCGTGCTGCTCTCCTCGCTGCAGGGCGCGGCCGTCACCGCCGTGCAGATCGACGGCGTGCTGCACGAGTTCTCCTCGATCCCGGGCGTGCGCGAGGACGTCACCGACATCGTCCTGAACATCAAGACGATCGCGATCCGCTCGCAGTCGGACACCCCGAAGCGCATGACCCTGCGCAAGACGGGCCCCGGCCTCGTCACGGCCGGCGACATCGCGGTCACCGGCGACGTGCAGGTGCTGAACCCCGACCTCGTGATCTGCACGCTGGACGACGGCGCCGAGATCCGCATGGAGTTCACGGTCGCCACCGGCAAGGGCTACGTCCCGGCCGAGCGCAACCGCCCCGAGGACGCGCCGATCGGCCTGATCCCGGTCGACTCGCTGTTCTCCCCCGTCACCAAGGTCTCCTACCGCGTCGAGAACACCCGCGAGGGCCAGGATCTCGACAAGGACAAGCTGACCATGACGGTCGAGACCAACGGCGCGGTCTCGCCGGAGGACGCGCTGGCCTACGCCGCGCGCATCATCCAGGACCAGCTGCAGGTCTTCGTGAACTTCGAGGATCCGCGCAAGGAAGAGGCCGCCCCGCTCGCGCCGCAGCTGCCCTTCAACCCGGCCCTGCTCAAGAAGGTGGACGAGCTGGAGCTCTCGGTCCGCTCGGCGAACTGCCTGAAGAACGACAACATCGTCTATATCGGCGACCTCATCCAGAAGTCCGAGGGCGAGATGCTGCGCACGCCGAACTTCGGCCGCAAGTCGCTCAACGAGATCAAGGAAGTGCTCGCCGGCATGGGCCTGCACCTCGGCATGGACATCCCCGGCTGGCCGCCGGAGAACATCGAGGACCTCGCCAAGCGCTTCGAGGAGCATTACTAGGGCGCGCGGCCGCCCTGGCTTGAGCCGGGCGGCAGCACCGCGACGGCGGCGTCCCAGCGAAGCCGGGACGCCCCACCCAAAAATTCCCGCCGCGGGGTCAAGCGGAGAACGAAGACGCCTCCTGAGGAGGCACCGGCCGTTCCTTGGCACGGCGGCCGGCAGCATACGGAAAGGCCAGCACCATGCGTCACGGTTACCGCGGTCGCCGCTTCAACCGCACGGCCGAGCATCGCAAGGCGATGTTCGCCAACATGTCCGCCGCGCTGATCAAGCACGAGCAGATCATCACCACCCTGCCGAAGGCGAAGGACCTGCGCCCGGTCGTCGAGAAGCTGATCTCGCTCGGCCGCACCGACAGCGTCCACACCCGCCGCCTGGCGATGGCGCAGCTGCGCGACGCCGACATGGTCAAGAAGCTCTTCACGGTGCTGGGCCCGCGCTACCAGGGTCGCCCGGGCGGCTACTGCCGCATCATGAAGGCGGGCTTCCGCCACGGCGACAACGCCCCGATGGCCGTGATCGAGTTCGTCGATCGCGACGTCGATGCCCGCGGCAAGGATTCGGGCCCGAGCCAGCAGGTTGCCGACGCGGCCTGAGCCGGTCCGGCATCAACGGTCTCTCGCGGAAGGCGGTCCCTCGGGGCCGCCTTCTTCATTTCGGGCGCGGGCCGGTGCAGGATGGTCGGGGACCACGTCCCGGGAGGCGCCCATGCCGACAGCTCTGCCGCGCGACGCGGAACGGCCGCTGGCTCTGGCTGTGCGGCACATCAATGCCTCGGTCCCGGATCCGATCGATACCGAGACCCTGCTGTCGGCGCTGGGCGCTCCCGACAAGGCGGGCGCGGAGCATCTCTACGCCTTCTTCGACGAGGTGGAGGTCGAGACGATCAGCGACCTCGCCCGCAGCGGCGCTGTCACCTACGGGGCCCTCGCGAGGGGGGCCCGTCGCTGCCTCCCGCCGGATCACCCCACGCGGCTCTGGCTCGATGAGCGCGCCTGACCCGCAGTGGCGCCGGCTGCTCGATCTCGCGCTGCCGGCGCTCGACCACGTCTTCGGCCCCGGGACCGACGAGACGCGGCCCGCGCCCTGGACCCTCGGCCGCGGTACGGCGCTCGCACTCTGGATCGACCACCGGATCAGCTACGACGTGGACCTGTTCGTGCCGGGCGTGCCCCTGAAGCGCTTCACGCCGCAGCAGAACCCGGCCGCGGCGCGCATCTCCGGCACCTACCAGTGGCCAGGCCATTACCTGAAGTACGAGCGGCCAGAGGGCGAGATCGACTTCCTGTCGGTCGTCCTCCAGACGGAGCCGGGCTACGCCTGGATGGATCACGGGGCGGGCCGCATTCCGGTGGAGACGCCCGAAGAGATCCTGGTGAAGAAGATCCGCTTCCGCTCGGCCCGCTTCACGGCCCGCGACGTGTTCGATCTGGCCGCCGCGGCGCGGGCGCGGCCCGCTCTCGCGGAGGTGATGGCGCGCGAGGTTCCCGACGCGCTGGAGCGCACGCTCGAATCGCTGGAGCACCAGGCCCGCCGGAACAGCGACACGCTCGCCCACAGCATCATCCCGACCGCGCACGCCGCCGATCTGATCGCCGAGGCCTTCCCGGTCGGTCGCCGCGTGCTGAGGGACGCGATCGATCTGGCGGAGCGCGGCTGAGCAGCGCCCGCCCGAGCCTCAATCCAGCAGCGCCGACACCCGCCGCGCCAGCTCCGCCGACTGGAAGGGCTTGGCCAGGACCGGCAGGTCCTCGGGGATCTCGACGGCCTCGGCGTGGCCGGTGAGGATCAGGAGCGGCAGGTCCGGCCAGCGCGTACGCACGAGGTTCGCCAGATCGACGCCGCTCATGCCCGGCATGGCGAGATCGGCCACCACGAGGTCGAAGGTCTCGCGCTCCAGGATCCCGACCGCCGCCGCGCCGCTCTCGGCCTCGACCTCGCGGTAGCCGAAGCGGCGGATGAAGGAGGCGGTGACGTGGCGTACCTCCGGGTCGTCGTCGACCACGAGGACGCGTGCGGGGCGGCTCGCCACCGGCACGTCGGCTTCCTCCACCGTCGCGGCCCGGGGCGCGGCCTCGGCGCAGGGCAGGGCGAGTTCCACGCGCGTGCCGCGCCCGACCGTGCTCTCGATGCTGAAGCGGCCCTTCGATTGCTGGGCGAGGCCGAACACCATGGCGAGGCCGAGCCCCGTGCCCTGGCCGACCGCCTTGGTGGTGAAGAAGGGCTCGCAGACCCGCTTCAGGATCTCGGGGGGAATGCCGCTGCCCTCGTCCGTCACGCTCACCCGCACGTAGGGGCCGGGGGCGAGATCGGGGTCGTCGGCGATGTGCAGGCGGTCCGTGGCGATCACGATGGCGCCGCCGTCGGGCATCGCGTCACGGGCGTTGATGCAGAGGTTGAGCACCGCGAGTTCGAGCTGGTCGGGATCGACCTGCGCGGGCGGCAGGTCCGGGGCGAGGTCGGTCCGCACGCTGACCAGCCCGCCGAGGCTGCGCCCGAACAGGTCGCTCATGCCGGCGATCAGCGCGTTCACGTCGGTGGCGCGGGCGTGCAGGTCGTGGGTGCGGCTGAAGCTGAGGAGGCGCTTGGTCAGCGAGGCGCCGCGCTCGGCCGCGCCCCGGGCGTTCTCGATCAGGCGCTGGACGCGGGGCTGGCCCTCCACCTTCGGCACGGCGAGTTCCAGGCTGCCGAGGATGGCGGTCAGCAGGTTGTTGAAATCGTGCGCGATGCCGCCGGCGAGCGTGCCGAGCGCCTGCATCTTGTCGGACTGGCGCAGGCGCGCCTCCAGGCTCTTCTGCTCGGTGACGTCGCGCTCGATCGTGGCGAGGTGGGCGACCGCGCCCGCCGCGTCGCGGATCGGCACGCGCACCACCTGCGTCCAGCGCTCGACCCCGGGCGGCCCCTCCGAGACGAGGGCGTTGCCGACCTCGCCGGAGCGGATCGCGGCCGCGTCCGCGGCCGCGCTCTCGGGCGCGACGGGCGCGAGGTCCGCCTCGCGCTGTCCCAGGCTGTCGGCGACGGAGCGTCCGAGCAGCGCCGCCTTGCGGGCGTTGAGGCGCACGAAGCGGCCGCCTGCGTCCTTGAAGGAGATCGCCTCCTCGGCGTGGTCGAGGAGGCCGCGCAGCAGGGCGCGCTCGGTGGCGAGCTCCCGCCCGAGGCTGTGGCGCTCGAAGGCGGTGCGGACCGTGCCGCGCAGGAGCCCCGCGTCCCAGGGCTTGGTGACGTAGCCGATGATGCCGCCGCGGTTGAGCGCGGCGATCACGGCCGTGATGTCGGCGTACCCGGTGAGGAGGATCGCCTGGGCGTCGTGGAAGGTGCGGGCCTCGGCCAGCAGCGCGTCGCCGGTCATGCCCGGCATGCGCTGGTCCGAGATCACGACGGCGATGTCCGGCTCGGCCCGCAGGATCTCCAGCGCCTCGGCAGGCTTGGGGCTGGTGAGGACCCGGTAATCGTCCTCGAAGAGGTCCTCGAGGGCGATCAGGATGTCCGGCTCGTCATCGACGGCCAGGATCGTGCCGCGGCTCGCCGCCAAACCCACCCCGTTCTCTCGCAAACCGTCCTGGATACCGTGCGTCATGCGTCCACAGCCTGCCGCGGGATCCCGATCACGAAGCAGGCACCACCCCCGGGGGCCGTCTCCACGCTGAGGACGCCGCTATGCGCCTGAACGACGCTGTAGGCAATCGCGAGGCCGAGTCCGGTGCCGGACCCGACGGGCTTCGTGGTGAAGAAGGGCTCGAAGATCTTCTCGCGCAAGCCCTCCGGGATGCCGGGGCCGGTGTCGCTGATGCGGATCTCGTCGGTCTCCTCGCTCGACTGGGTGGCGATCCGGATGGTGCCGCCCTCCGGCATCGCGTCGGCGGCGTTGGAGAGGATGTTCATCACCACTTGGTTGAGCAGCGCCGGGGTGCAGCGGATCTCGGCCCGCCCGGCGAAGTCGCGCTCCACGCCGATGCCGGTCCCGAGCTTGTGCTGGATCAGCGCCAGCACGGTCTCGATCGCCTCCGGCACGTTGACGAGCGCCCGCTCGCCCTCGTCGAGGCGCGAGAACTTGCGCAGGTTGAGGACGAGATCCTGGATCCGGGTCAGGCCCATCCGCATGGCGCCGACCCGGTCGCGAGCCTTGGCGAGGCCCCGCGCGCCGCGCTCGTCGGCGGGCGCGGGCAGCTCGCCGAGCAGGCGCTCGACCGTGCCCTGGTGGGCCAGGATGAAGGCCAGCGGGTTGTTGATCTCGTGGGCGATGCCCGCGACCAGCTCGCCGAGCGAGGCCATCTTGGCGGCCTGGACGAGCTTGGCCTGCGCCTCGGTCAGCCGGCGGTTGGCCGTGGCGAGGTCGGTGTTGGCCTGTTCCAGCGCGTCGGCGAGGCTGGCGCGGGCTTCCGCCGCCTCGGCCTCGGCGCGGGCGCGCTCCACGGCGCGCTCGCGGGCCCCGAAGGCGCCGGCGATGCGGCGGTCGTCCTCCTCCAGCAGGCGGCGGCGCACGAGGCCGCGCACCCGGAGCGCCAGCACCTCCGCGTCGGATTTCGCCACCACGTCGTCGGCGCCGGCCGCGTAGGCGCGGACGAGAAAATCCTTGGCCGGGGTCGAGCCCGAGATGCCGACGAGGTGGAAGCCCGCCCCGTCCGCCCGGGTGGTGCGGCGCGCATCGACCGCCCGGCACAGCTCCAGCCCGTCATAGGACGGGCTCAGCAGGTCGAGGGTGACGCAGTCGAAGGGCTCGCCCTCCTGGTCGAGGGCGGCGAGCGCGTCCGCCGGCCCGTCCGCCGTGGTCACGGCGTGGCCCTCCTGGCCGAGCAGGCCGGCGAGGAAGGTGCGGTAGGTCGCGCTCCCGTCGATGACGAGGACGCGCCCGCGGCGGAACCCGGCGGCGCCCGGGGCCTCGCCGGCCACGGCCTCCCCGGTCGCGGACTTGCCGGTCACGGACTTGGCGCTCGCGGACTTGCCGCGCTCGCGCAGCAGCGCGCGGATGCGCAGCACCAGGAGGTCGCGGTCGTCGGACTTGGCGACGTAGGCGTCGGCGCCGCTCTCCAGGCCCTGGCGCTCGCCCTCGCGGGCGCCGGTCAGCATCAGCAGCGGCAGGGCCCGGGTGCGCAGCGACAGGCGCATCTGCCGGGTCAGCTCGTCGCCGTTCATGCCCGGCAGGTGGTAGTCGGCCACCACGAGGTCGGGCAGCTCGCGATTGAGATGGTCGAGGGCCGCCTCCGCCGTCGCCGCCCGCGCGACCGCGAAGCCGTTCTGTTCGAGAAGGAGGCGCAGCTCCAGCGCCTGCGTCTCCGAATCCTCCACCAGGAGGATGTGGGGAGCGGGCCCTGGCTCGGGGGCCGCCTCGGGCGAAGCACTCACGGGGACGCTCACGGGGCGGCCTCGGGATCGACGAGGCGCAGGATCTGGCCCGCGACCCGGTCGAGGGGCAGCACGCTGCGGGCCGCGCCGAGCCGCACCGCGGCCGCCGGCATGCCGTAGACGACCGCGGTGCTCTCGTGCTCGGCGATGGTCTGGGCGCCGGCCGCCTGCATGTCGAGGAGGCCGAGCGCCCCGTCCTCGCCCATGCCGGTGAGCAGCACGCCGATGCCGGAGGCGCCGCATTGCCGGGCCATCGCGCGAAACAGCACGGTCGCGGCCGGGCGCTGGCCCGAGACCGGGGCGGTATCGAGGATGCGAAGGCTCCGGTTGGGGCCGAGTTCGAGGTGGCGGTCGCCGGGCGCCACGTAGACCCGGCCCGCCCTGGCCTGCTCGCCGTCGCGGGCGATGCCGACCGCCATCGGCACGACGCCGTCGAGCCAGCTCGCGAAGCCCTCCATGAAGGCCGCGCCCATGTGCTGGACGAGGAGGACGGGGAGGGGGAAGTCGGCGGGGAGCGCACCGAGCACCCGGGCGAGCGCCGGGGGCCCGCCGGTCGAGGCCGCGATACCGAGCACCGTCGGCGCCTGCAGGCCGGCCGTCGCGGCGCTTGGGCGCGCGGCCGGCCCGCGCCCGGCCCACTCGGTCCCGATCGGCCGGCGCCGGATCACCGGAACCTGAGCCATGATCCGGAGCTGCGTGCAGATCTCGCCCGCGACGCCCTCGTAGCCCGCGTTCGTGGTCGCCACCGGCTTCTCGACGACCGAGAGGGCACCGGCGCGCAGCGCGTTCATCGAGATGCGCAGCGAGGAATCCTCGACCGCGTCGGCCACCACGACGATCGGCGTCGGGTGCTCGGTCATGATGCGCCGGGTGGTCTCCAGCCCGTCGATGCCGGGGAGCCGGATGTCCATCGAGATCACGTCGGGGCGCACGACGTCGATCATCGTCAGCGCCTCCTCGCCGGAGGAGACGGCGGCGACGATCTCCAGGCGCGGGTCGCGGGAGACGATGTGGCGCAGGAGCTCGCGCACCACGAGGCTGTCCTCGACCAGCATCACCCGCACGCGCCCGCCCTGCGGCGCCCCGGCGGCCCCGCTCACAGCAGGCGCCCGATCGTGTCGAGGAGCCCGCGCTGGTCGAACGCCTGCTTGGTCAGGTAGGCGTCGGCGCCGAGTTCGAGGCCGCGGGCGACGTCCTCGGGGTCGCCGCGCGAGGTCATCAGCACGGCCGGCAGGCGGCGGAAGCGCTCGTCCGCCCTGAGCGCCCGCAGCAGGCCGAACCCGTCGAGGCGGGGCATCTCCACGTCGGCGAGGACGAGATCGACCGGCTCGATCTCGGCGCGCAGCCGGTCGAGGGCGTCCTGTCCGTCCACGCAGACGACCACGCGGTAGCCGGCCGCTTCCAAGATGCCTTTCTCCAGGGTGCGGGTGGTGATGGAATCATCGACGACGAGAATCGTCGCGCGCACCATCGAACGTCGCGATTCCGGCCCGGTTCCGACGGCCGCGCTGTCCCCTTCGGTCGCGGATCCGCCATCCCGCCCGGCGGGGGCGCCGTCCGCGCGGGCGGCCAGCCCCTCCGGGTCCAGCACCAGCACCGGCACGTCGCCGGGCAGGATCGCGGTGCCGGCGACGAGGTCGGGGTCGGCGCCCACCGGCGGCACCGGCAGGACGAGGAGCGTGCGCACGTCGTGCAGCCGCTCGACCGCGAGGGCGAGGCGGGCGCCGCCCGCCCGCAGCAGCACCGCGGTGAGGGTCTGGGCGGGCGCGGCCGCCGGCAGGCCGAGCAGGTCGGAGAGCACCGCCACCGGCAGGCTCGCCTCCGCCTCGCCCTCCGCGTCCGCCACGCGCAGCACGGGGCGCCCCATGGCGTGGGGCAGGCCGGCGCGCTCGACCCGCAGCAGGCGCGCCACGCCCGCGCCCGGCAGGGCGTAGGTGGCGCCCGCCGCCTCGACGAGGAGCAGGCTGCGCCGGGAGGCGGCGAGCGGCAGGCTCAGCACGAGCTGGCTGCCGTGCGGGGCGCGGGGCGCGAGGCGCACGCCGCCCTGGAGGGCACGGGCGGCATCCGCCACGACCGAGAGGCCGAAGCCGCGCCCCGCCAGGGTGTCGACGCTGGCCGCCGTCGAGAAGCCCGGCTCGAAGACCAGGGCGAGGAGCGCGTCGGGCTCCGGCGCCTCGCCGTCAGCGAGGAGGCCGCGACGGCGGCCCTGGGCGGCGATCGCCGCGAGGTCCGGGCCCCGCCCGTCGTCCCAGACCGTCACGAGGAGCCGGCCGCCCCGGAGCGCCACCTCCAGGCCGATCTGCAGCGCCTCGGGCTTGCCCGCGGCGGCGCGGACCTCCGGCGGCTCCCAACCGTGGCTCAGGGCATTGCGCAGGGCGTGCAGGACCGGGTCCTTGAGGCTCTGCAGCACGGCGCGATCGACCGGCACGTCGAGGCCGCGGGAGGTGACCGCGACGTCGCGGCCCTGCTCGCGCGCGGTCTCGCGCAGGGTCCGGGCAAGGAGGCCGAGCACGGTCTCGGCCGGGACGAGGGCGAGCCGCTCGGCCTCCGCGCGCACCCGGGCGGCGGCCCCGTCGAGGGTCGCGGCGGCGGCGGCGTGGCGGCGGGCGAGGTCGCCGGCCTCGCGGGCCAGCGCCGCGAGCGCCGTGTCGAGGCCGCGCAGCTCCGCCCTGGCGGTCTCGACGGAGGCCTCGTCGGCGGCCTGTGCCACCCCCGCCAAGCCTCCGACCCGGCGGCGCAGGTCGGTGCAGGCGCGGGCGATGCGGGCGAGGCCCTCGGCCACCGGGGCGCCGCCGAGCGCGCCGGTGAGGTCGTGGCTCGCCCGGGACAGGGCCGCCACGGTCTCGGCCGGCACGCGCAGGATCGTCTGGGCCGTCTCCGGCGCCGGCTCGGCCGGAGCCGCGGGCTTCGGCGCGGGCTCGGCCGGGGATTCCGCGGACGACCCGGCGGAGGACCGGGATACCGGGGCGGGAGTCTCGGTCGGCGCCGCGGCGGGTGCGGCTCGCGTCTCGGCGGCCGCCGCGGGCGCCTCCGGCCGGGTCGGGTCGAGGCACCGGTCGAGCGCGACCAGCGCGTCGCCCGGCATGGCCGCGTCCGGCGCCTCCTTGATGGCGGCGACGTAGGCCTCGATCCGGTCGAGGGCGAGATGCGTCGCGTTGGCCGCCTCGCGCCCGAGGGGCGCGCCGGTGCTGACCCGCTCGAACAGGGTCTCCAGACGGTGCGCCAGCGCCTCGACGGCCGGCAGGTCGACGGCGCGCGAGGCGCCCTTCAGGCTGTGGGCCCGGCGGAAGATGTCGTTCCAGTCCGGCGCCCGGTCGGAGGCGACGGCGCCGAGCGCGGCGCGGATCGCCTCGATGTGCTCGCGGTGCTCGACCTCGAAGGCGGCGAGCAGGAGTTGGCGGATGTCGGCCAAGGCGGGAGCCCGGGCCTAGTGCCGGTAGCGCTCGGCGAGCGCCATCAGGGCCTGGGCCAGCTCCGTGAGGTTGGCAGACGCCGCCTCGACCTCGCGGGTGCCGGCCGCCGTCTGCTGGCTCGCCTGCCGGATGTTCTGGAGCGCGCCCATCACCTGCTCGATGCCGAGCTGCTGCTGGTTGGTGGAGGCCACGATCTGCTGGAAGGTCTGGACGTTCTCCTCGACGCGCGCCGAGATCTCCTCGATCGTGCGGTGCGTCGTGTCCGAGCGCGCCTTGCCGGTGGCGGCGCGCTTGACCGCCTCCTCGGTGAGCATGACCGAGGTGTTGATGCCCCGCTGGATCTCGCCGAGGATGCCGCGCACCTGCACGGTGGCGGCCTTGGCCTGGTCGGCGAGCTGCTTCATCTCGGCGGCCACCACCGCGAAGCTGCGCCCCCCTTCGCCCGCCGCCGCCGCCTCGATGGCGGCGTTGAGCGCCAGCAGGTGCGTGCGCTCCGAGATGTCGTTGACCGTCTCGATGATGTCGCCGATCACCTGGGTCTTCTCGGACAGGGCGACGATGTTGCCGGCCACCGCCTCCGCCTGCTCGCGGATCGCGTCCATCGCCTTGGCGGTGTCGGCCACCGCCCGCAGGCCTTGGCGGGAGGTCTGGGCGGTGGCCTGGGCGGTGGCGATGACCTCGCCGGCCCGCTTCGAGATCTGGGCGCCCGAATGGGTGATCTCGTCGACCGTCGCGGCGGTCTCCTGCACGGCGGCGAACTGCTCCTCGACGGAGGCCGCCTGCTCCTGCGCGGAGGCGCGGATCTCGGCGGCCGCCGCGTTCAGGTCGGCGGTCGCGGCCCGGTTGGTGCGGGCGAGCTCGGCCAGCCCCCCCACCATCTGGTTGAGCGTCCGGCTGAGGCGGGCGATCTCGTCGCCGCCCTGGGCCGGCAGCTCGCCCGAGAGGTCGCCCGAGCCGACGCGCTCGACGAAGCCCATCACCCGCTCCAGCGGCCGGACCACGGCCCGGCTGATCAGGATGGTCACGAGGATGCTGAGCAGGGCGCAGGCGGCGAGCGTGCCCAGGATCGACAGGCGGCTCGCCTCGTAGATGCCCTGCACGGTGCGCTGGCCCGCGGCGATGCCCTCGTCGAGGACGTTGCGGTTCTGCTCGACGCCGCGCAGCACGCTCTCCTGGATGCCGTTGATGTCGGGGTTGCGCGCCTCGATCGCGGCGGCGTCGCGGGCGGTGATCGCGGCGACCTGCGCCTCGCTGGCGGTGCGCAGCTGGCGGAACAGGCTGGCGGTGTCGGCGGCGCCGAGCGCGAGGCGCTTCCAGATCGCGGCCCGGGCGGGCGTGAAGGCCGATTCCGCGTAGCTGTTCGAGGAGCGGATCAGGGCGGCCAGCAGCGCGTCGGCCTCGCCCGCCGCGGTGCGCCAGCCGTCGAGCGCCCGGTTGATCACCTGCGCGTCGGTCTCGCGCGAGAGCACGGCAATCACCGCGTTGCGGCGCTGGAGGCCCATGTCGCGCGCCCTGTTGGCCAGTTCGTCGAGCTGGCGCGCCACCATGAGGTCGCGGGCGACGATCGCGTCGGTCGCCTCGCGCACCGCGCCGATCTGGCCGATGGCGTAGAGGCCCATGGCGACGATCACCACCGTGATGGCGACGAAGCCGAGCAGGATCCGTTTTCCGATCGAGAGCGACAGCGAGGTCAAGGCGGCTTGCTCCGGGGCCGGGCGGCCTCTGGCGTCAGGGAAGGGCGCGCCGCAGGAGGCGCGGCAGGTCGAGGACGACGAAGTCGCCGCCCTCGGACCCGGCGGGGGCATAGCCCGAAACGGCGGCGGCGCCCATCCCGCCCGAGGGCGGATGCGACGGGTCGGCCTCGGGGCCGGCGGAGGCCGGTTCCGCGTCGATCTCGACGACGCCGATCACGCGATCGACCGCGAGGGCGACGGGCACCGTCCCGGTGCGCAGGGCGACGAGGTGGCCGCCGGGGGCGGCGCCCGGACCGGGACGGCCCAGCGCGCGGGCGAGGTCGAGCACGCTGACGATGCGGCCCGAGACCGCCGCGAGGCCGAGGAGCGCCGGCACCGCGCCGGGCACCGGCGTGCAGGGGCGCATCGGCAGGACGCCGGCCGCCTCCGCGAGCGGCAGGCCGTAGCGCTCCGCGCCGCAGGCGCAGACGAGGTAGGCGCGGCGGGCGCCGGCCTCGGCC
>NZ_LSIX01000330.1:0-617 GCF_001556475.1 Methylobacterium sp. CCH5-D2
GGGCCCCGGCGGCTTGCGTGCCGCCGCACCCCGGACCGGCTCCCGCTTGCCGGCGAGAGCAACCGGGCCCGCGGCCGGCACGGCGACCTCACGCGGCCCTGCGGCCAGAGCCTCGGGGCGGCTCACCTCGCCGAGACCGCCTCCGGCCGCGACCATGGTCTCTCGGAACGACCGGTGCTGGCCGCCGTCCTCGTACACCAGCCGGACGGCGGGCGTCCCGCTCGCCACGAGGGCGGCGACCTGCCGCTCGTCATCCGCCTGCCTCCGCGCGACCGCGCCAGCGGTGGCCTCGTCGCCGGCATCGAACACGTATCGGCCATCGGCGACGCCGACGCCCTGCTCGGCCCCCGTGACCTCGAACCGGTCGGACCCCTCCTTGAGGTTCCTCCAGAACGCGATGTTCGGGTCCTGGCGATGCCGGGCCAAGTTCTCCGGCGTCATGCGGAACGGGTAGGACTGGAACTGGACGGCGCGCTGGCCGCCCGCGAAGGCCTCCCGCACCACGGCATAGAGTTCCGAGATCACCTCGTCCGTCATCGCGAAGCAGCCCCGCGACGAGCACGAGCCGTGCACCATCAGGTGCGCGCCGGTGCGTCCCAGGGAGCGGTCGTACTCGT
>NZ_LSIX01000331.1:0-936 GCF_001556475.1 Methylobacterium sp. CCH5-D2
GCGGGTCCCCTCTCCCGTGCGGGAGAGGGACAGGGTGAGGGGCCCGGAGCGTGCCTGAAGAGGCGTTCTGTTTCCGCGGCCATGGCCAGCCCTCTCCGGACAGTTCTCATCCCTCACCCCAACCCTCTCCCGCACGGGAGAGGGGGCGCGTGGTGGTTCGGGCGGGACATCTGTTCGGCGGCCGCCAAGACGGTGTGAGCGAGCGATCGCTTGCAGATACGCCCAAGTTTTTCACAGCTGCGCGCGGGCTCGCGGCGCGGCGGCACCTATATAGGCCCGCACGGGACAGACCGGCTCAAGGCCGCATCGGACGAGGATCGAACCATGGCACGCATCACCCTCCGGCAGCTCCTCGACCACGCCGCCGAGTACGGCTACGGCGTGCCCGCGTTCAACCTGAACAACATGGAGCAGGGGCTCGCCATCATGGCGGCGGCCGACGCCACCGACTCCCCCGTCATCCTCCAGGCGAGCCGGGGCGCGCGCGCCTACGCCAACGACGTGGTGCTGGCGAAACTCATCGACGGCCTCGTCGAGATCTACCCGCACATCCCCGTCTGCATGCATCTCGACCACGGCAACAACGAAGCCACCTGCGCCACCGCGATCCAGTACGGCTTCACCTCGGTGATGATGGACGGGTCGCTGAAAGCCGACGGCAAGACCCCGGCCGACTACAATTACAACGTCGAGATCACCCGCAACGTCACCAAGATGGCCCACTGGGCCGGCGTCTCGGTCGAGGGCGAGCTCGGCGTGCTGGGCTCGCTGGAGAGCGGCGAGGGCGAGGCCGAGGACGGCCACGGCGCCGAGGGCGTGCTGTCCCACGACCAGCTCCTGACCGACCCGGACGAGGCGGTGAAGTTCGTGGCCGCCACCAAGGTCGACGCGCTCGCGGTCGCCATGGGCACCAGCCACGGCGCCTACAAGTTCACC
>NZ_LSIX01000332.1:0-618 GCF_001556475.1 Methylobacterium sp. CCH5-D2
CCTCGGCGGCACGGTCCTGGTTGGGCTTGTGGGCGGTGGGATCGACTACGCCCGGGTCTCGGCGCGCCGCAGCCAGCTCCAGGCGGCCGTCGATGCGGGCGTTCTGGCCGGCGGCAACGCGCTGAAACTGGCCGCCTCCAGCACGGACTCGGTCCGGGGCGTGACCGAGCAGACGATCCGCGACGCCGCCAAGCCCCTGCCCGAGAGCGCCTTCGGCCTTCAGATCGCGGTGCCGGCGGAGAAGACCAGCGTGTCCGCGCGGGCCCAGGAGACGATCCGCCTGGGCTTCGGCGCGCTCGTCGGGCTCGGCTCCGCCACCGTCGCGGCGCAGGCGCGCGTCAGCGTGGTGGGCCGGATGCGGCTGTGCATGCTCACCCTCGATCCCGCCGCCACGGGCGCCTTCAACCTGCAGAAGAACGCCCAGGTCACCGCCAACGCCTGCTCGCTCTACTCGAACTCGGCCAACGTCTCCGGGATGGTGGGCGGCGACAACGCGATGGCGCGCGCCGACACGATCTGCTCGGCCGGCGGCTATCTCGGCCTGCGGGCCAACTTCGCCCCCCCGCCCCAGACCGGATGCCCGGTGATCGAGGATCCGCTCAAGGACCGGCCCGCGCC
>NZ_LSIX01000333.1:0-5606 GCF_001556475.1 Methylobacterium sp. CCH5-D2
TTGCCGAAGAGCACGTCGTCGCCCTGGCCGCCGTAGAGCGTATCGTTGCCCTGACCGCCGTAGAGGGTGTCTGCGCCCTGGTTGCCGTACACGATGTCGGCGCCGAGGTTCCCGTAGACGACGTCGTTGCCGAGATTGCCGAAGGCCACGTCCGCGTCCTGGCCGCCGATCACGCTGTCGTTGCCCTGGCCGCCGTACAGCACGTCCGCGCCCTGGTTTCCGTAGATCAGGTCGTCGCCCTGGTTGCCGTAGAGGACGTCCGCCCCGCCGCCGCCGGCGAGCGTGTCGGTTCCGAGGCCGCCCTGCAGGATCTCGGCGGCTTCTCCGCCCGCGATGCGGTCGGCGCCGGAGCCGCCGATCGCGCGGCCGACCTGCGTGCCGTAGGCGATGCCGATGTTGTTGGTGAGGCCGCCGGCGCTGCTGAAGCTGCCGGGGGTCAGGTCCACGACGGCGTTCTGAGCGAAGCCGGAGAGATCGAGGGTGTTTCCGGACGCGCTGCTGTAGAGCGTCACCACCGGGCGCGTGTTGATGCTGAAGTCGAAGAAGGTCTTCGTCGCGTCGGCGATGGTGGTGTTGAAGCCGAAGGTCTGCGCCTGCGTGAGCGTGCCGACGGTCGCGGCGCCGTAGATCCGCTGGATCGCCAGGATGTCGAGGGATTGCGGCGTCACCGCCTGGTTCGGAGAGGTCCCGTCCGCCGCCAGCCCGTAATTGGCGCGCAGCGGGTAGCTGCCGTACAGCCGCGCGTTCACGTCGTTGGGCGCGACGTACGACATGATGCTGTAGGGGGCCTGATCGTAGACCGTGAACTGCGCCGCCGATGCGCCGGCCCCGCCCGTCCCCTCGCCCTCGTTGTAGGGGCCGCCATGGTCGAGGCCGAGCAGGTGGCCGATCTCGTGCACGGCGGTGTTGAAGGCGTTGCCGCCGTCCGAGTAATCGTTGGCCCAGTTGCCGAAGCCGATGCCCGGCCGCATGTCCACGCTGATATAGGGGCCGACGCGCTGCGGGATCAGGCTCGAGCCGATCGGCACGGCGTACGCGTCGGCTGCCGTGAAGAAGGCCTTCGTGTCGGTGTTGCGGCGGAACGTGAAGTCGGCCGCGGCCGTGCCGGAGGCCTCCGCGAACTGGACGTTGGCGACGTTCTGCCAGACCTGCATGCCCGCCAGGTAGGTCGCCTTCTCGGCGGCGCTGAAGCTCCCGTCGAAGGCGTAGCGCAGGGTGCCGCCCGGGGTGCCCGCTGTCTTGTTCGGCCCGGAGAGGTCTCCCCCGGCGGTGGGGAAGCCGCCGCCCCACTTGAATACGCCGGATTCCGTGGCGTTGTAGCTCCGGTCGGTCGCGTTGTAGGTCGCGCCCGCTGTCGCGGCGACGGTTCCGTCGGCATTGAAGCCGGAGATGAAGACGATCTCGCGAAGGGCATCCGCGCTGAGGGCTGGTAGAACTTGAGCAACCATTGGTCGTCCCCCTGAAGCTGCGTTGTTCAGGTCCGGCTGGACAGTGCAGCGTCGTGCATGATGGATCGGTCCGCGGACATCTCTCCGCAACGCGGCGGATGATGCCCGGTCGTCCAATGTTTTGATGCATGTGATCCAGGTTTCCGGCTGTAACGCCGCGGCAACATGGTTGCGGCCCTAGCAAGTCGTGGGACTGGCTGGGCGACATTTGAGACGCGGAACCGTGATCCGACAGGCGAGTATTCTGCCCCGACCGGTGCCCTACTGCACTGCACACGCCGCCGCCGCCGCGCGCTGCGCCGCGGGGGCTGCCGGCCCCGGGGGGCGCACGTGCAACAGATCAGCCGATCCGCCGGGGGCGAGCCAGTCGAGCCCGAACTCGTTACTGAGTGTGTTCACAATTTCAGGCTATCCCTTCGCACGAGGGTCATTCACGAAGCGCCCAGCCACAGTCTCGCACGGAATCCGCGAGTCTTCCGGCGTCGGCGTTTCGTGCCGAGCCTGACTGGTCGGCGATCAAGAACGAACGATGTCGAACAAGGACGTTGAGGGTCCGCAGGGCGAGGGTCCGCGGATCCTGTGCCACCGCTTCGAGCCCCCCGCCGACAGGGCCGACCTGGGACGCGCGTGGCGTGAGCACCTCGCGCCCGTCTTCGCGGTCGCCTTCCGGCCCGAGACAGACCTCACGGTGCCGATCGCGATGCGCTCCTACCACCTCGGCGACCTGCTGATCGGGGACGTGGTCGCCCCCGCCCACATCCTGGAGCGCACGCCCGAGATGATCCAGCAGCAGGGGCTCGACCATATCCTGCTGCAATTCTACCGGCGGGGGCAGAGTACGGTCGAGAGCGAGGACAGGGCGAACCCGGTCCTCGAGACGCAGTGCGTGGTCTTCGACCTCGCCCAGCCCGTCCGCATCGTCGCCGCCGCCGTCGATGCCACGAACGTCGTGATCCCCCGCGCCCTCTTGGAGGACCAGGGATGCCGGCCGGAAGGCCTGCACGGCCAAGCCTTCGACCACGACGGCGATCCCTATGCGCGCCTCGTCCACGCCTTCATCGCCGACGTCGTCGCCTGCGGCGACCTGCTCCACCAGCACGAGGCCGCGACCGCCGCGCGGGCGATCGTGCAGCTCTGCGGCACCTATCTGCGCGGACGCGCGGGCACCGCCGCTCCCCAGAACCTCGATGCGAGCATCAAGGCGCGCCGCCTGATCGAGCGCGAGCTCCACGACTTCGCCCTCAGCCCGGCCACGATCGCGGCGCGCCTCGGCATGTCGCGCTCCACCCTGTACCGGCTCTTCGGCGAGACCGGGGGCGTGCTCGCCTACATCCGGGACCGCCGCCTGATGCGCGCGATGCGGATGCTCGTCCGAGGGGATGCGGCGCGCCCGCTGCGCATCTCGCAACTCGCCTACGCGGTCGGCTTCTCGGACGAGAAGACGTTCCGCCGCGCCTTCCGCCAGCGGTTCGGCTTCATCCCGAGCGAGGCGGTCGCCTACCCGTTCGGCGTCGGCGAGCGGCAGGCCGGGATCTCCGTGCTGCGGAGCTGGTTCGACAACCTGTGAGGCGGCGCTCCGCACTGGTGCCGGCGCGCCCCTCGGCCGGGCGACCGTCCGACCTGCGCCGGCTGGCGACGGAGCCCTGCACGGGCACGGGGGACCCGCGGCCGTCCCCTATGGATCCCTTATGCCCGGCGGCCCGCACCCGGCTTGTTCCCTAACGCGGTGAGCGGGCTTTCTCGCGCCACCCGGGCATCCGCCCGGATGGAGCCTTCCCATGAGCGTCTTCCGGCACATCGCCGCCGAATGCAGGGCCGATCGCGTCTTCGCCCTGATGATCCTGGGTCTCGGCTCGTGGTCGGCCGTCTCCCTGGCGCTGCTCGCGCTGAACATCCTCGACCTGCTGCCCGCGCCGTGAGGCCGACCGCCCGCCCCGGGGCGACCACGCTCCAGCCCCGAGCCGCCCCGCCGCGGCCGACCGGCCGCTGCGACCCCGGTGGGTCCGGCCTCCGATGCGTCGGCGGCCGCTGCCCGATCTGCGCCATTCCCTTTCGCGGCTTCACGGACGGCGATACGGGCGTGATCCGGATCGACCGGGCCGGCTGGGGCGAGGCCTGTCCGCGCGCGGCGCTCCTGGGGGCGCCGGGCGCCTGTCCCGCCCTGCGGGCGGCGTGGCGGCGGGCGTGTCCGGCCGGCTCCGGCGGCCCGGCTGCGGGCCGATCCTAACGCGATCCTTACAACAACGCCGCCCGCCCCCGCTCGAACCCTAACGCGGTTCCCGTCCACATTCCGGGTCGGCCGAGGCCGGTCGCGGGCATGCCCGCCGCCGGCCGGCCCGACAGACACGGACGACCCATGCCCGACATCCTCTTCCTCGCCGGAGGCCTCGCCGTCTTCGCGCTCGCCGCCGGCTACGCCGTCCTCTGCGAACGGCTCTGAAGGCAGGCCGCCATGACCCTCGACCTTGCTCTCGGCGCCCTCGTGACCGCCGGGCTCCTCGTCTACCTCACCTACGCCCTCGTCCGCCCCGAGCGGTTCTGAGCGGCCGAGCACGGACCACCCCTATGACACTCAACGGCTGGATGCAGATCGCGCTCTACGGCGCGATCGTGCTGGCGCTCGTGCGCCCGCTCGGGGCCTACATGACCCGGGTCTTCGACGGCGGGCGCACGCCCCTCTCGCCCGTCCTCGGCCCGCTCGAGCGCGGGCTCTACCGCCTCGCCGGCATCGATGCCCGGCAGGAGCAGACCTGGCTCGGCTACGCGGGCGCGATGGTGCTGTTCAACCTCGCGGGCTTCGTCCTGCTCTACGCGATCCTGCGGCTGCAGGCGGCGCTGCCGCTCAATCCGACCGAACAGGCCGCGGTGGCGCCGGACCTCGCCTTCAACACCGCGACAAGCTTCGTCACCAACACCAACTGGCAGTCCTACGGCGGCGAGACCACGCTCTCGTACCTCGCCCAGATGCTCGGGCTGACCCACCAGAACTTCGTCTCGGCGGCCTCCGGCATGGCGGTGGCGGTGGCGGTGATCCGTGGGTTCGCCCGCGCCTCGTCGAGGACGCTGGGCTCGTTCTGGGTCGATACGACCCGCGCCACCCTCTACGTGCTGCTGCCGCTCTGCGTCCTGATCGCGCTGGTCCTCGTGTCGCAGGGCATGCCGCAGACGCTCGCCCCCTCCGTCGAGGCGACGACCCTCGAGGGCGCGCGGCAGACCATCGCGGTCGGACCCGTGGCGAGCCAGGTCGCCATCAAGATGCTCGGGACCAATGGCGGCGGCTTCTTCAACGCCAACGCCGCCCACCCCTTCGAGAACCCGACCGCGCTCTCGAACCTCCTACAGATGGTCGCGATCTTCGCGATCGGTGCCGCGCTCACCAACGTCTTCGGCCGCATGGTCGGCGACGAGCGCCAGGGCTGGGCGATCCTGGCCGCGATGGGCCTGCTCTTCGCGGCCGGCGTCCTCGTGACCTACTGGGCGGAGGCGAGCGCCCACGGAGTCCTTGCCGATCTCGGCCTCGCGGGCGGCAACATGGAGGGCAAGGAGGTCCGCTTCGGCATCGCCGCCTCCGCGCTGTTCGCGGTGATCACCACGGCCGCCTCCTGCGGCGCGGTCAACGCGATGCACGATTCCTTCACGGCGCTCGGCGGTCTCGTGCCGCTCCTCAACATGCAGCTCGGCGAGGTCATCGTCGGCGGCGTGGGTGCCGGCCTCTACGGCATGCTGGTCTTCGTCGTGGTGGCGATCTTCGTGGCCGGCCTGATGGTCGGGCGCACGCCCGAATATCTCGGCAAGAAGATCGAGGCACGCGAGGTGAAGATGGCGGTGCTCGGCATCCTCTGCCTGCCGCTGATGATGCTGGGCTTCACCGCGCTCGCGACCGTCGTGCCCGCCGGCCTCGCGGGTCCGGCCAATGCAGGGCCCCACGGCTTCTCGGAGATCCTCTACGCCTACACCTCGGCCGCGGCCAACAACGGCTCGGCCTTCGGTGGTATCACCGCCAACACCCTGTTCTACAACACGACGCTCGCCATCGGCATGCTGGTCGGCCGGTTCTTCGTGAAGATCCCGGTGCTCGCCGTCGCGGGCTCGCTCGCGGCCAAGAAGCGGCTGCCGGCCTCGGCCGGCACCTTCCCGACTCATGGCGGCCTCTTCGTC
>NZ_LSIX01000334.1:0-1378 GCF_001556475.1 Methylobacterium sp. CCH5-D2
GCGGCGCCGTCTGGCCGGCATTGTTGGCGCCGTCCGAGAGCAGCACCACGACCTTGGAACTCGTCGGCGCGGGCTGGCCGGCCTCCGCTCCGGCATCGCGCGGGTCGAGGCGGCGCAGCGCCAGCCCGAGCCCGTCGCCGATGCCGGTCGAGCGGCCGACGAGGCCGATGCCGGCCTCCTCCAGGGCGCGCGCGACGCTCTGGGTGTCGAAGGTCGGACTGGCCGCAACGTAGGCCTGGTCGGCGAAGATCACGAGGCCGATCCGGTCGCCGGCCCGGCGGCGGATGAAGTCGGCGCCGACGCGCTTGACGGCCTGGAGCCGGCTCACCGTCTCGCCGTCGAGGGCGAAGTCGCGCCGCTCCATCGAGCCGGAGAGGTCCATCGCCAGCATGATCTCGCGGCCCGAAGCCGGCAAAGCGATGCCGGGCAGGACGAGGCGGGGCCCCGCGACCGCGACGACCAGGGCGGTCCACAAGGTCCAGATGAGCCAAGTCCGGCGCCGGCCGCGCGACGCGATGGCGCCGGCCGCGCCCGCTTCGGGCACCAGCGAGGCCGGCACGCGCAGCGCGCCGCTCGACCCTTCCGCCTCCGCCGGCAGGAGCCGCGCGGCGAGCCAGGGCAGGGGCAGCAGCAGGAGCGCCGCGGGGCTCGCGAGATCGAGGGCGGTGAGGAAGGCGCTGGCCGAGGCCGGGAGGATTGCCATGGCGTCAGGCCCGCATCCGGCCGATCAGGCGGCCGAGTTCCGAGTCGAGGGCTGCGGCGTCGGGCGGGGCGTGGCGGCGATAGAGGCCGTCCACCAGCACGCGGCCGGCACCCGCGCTGAACAGGTCGGTGGAAAACAGCCGGTCGAGGCGGGCCGCCCAGTCGGCGCCTTGCGCGGCGGCGGCCTCCTCGCCGAGGCGGGTGCGGGCGATCCGGCGCAGCAGGCGCGCCTGCGCCACCAGCCGGGCCTCGGGCGGCAGGTCGCGCGTCGCGGCGAGTTCGCTGAGCGCCGCCCGGCGGAGGGTGGCGCCGGCGCGGGCGCGCAGGAGGCGGACCAGCCCGACCCCGAGCGCGGCCGCGAAGCCGAGCGCGGCGGCGGCCACGACCTCGCCCTGCAGCGCACCGGCGGCGTTGCCGGGCAGGTGCAGGCCGCGGAGCTGGTCGAGGGCGGCGAGAGTTTCGGGGTTCATGGGAGGAAGCACCCGCGTTCTCCCTCCCCCCTCTGCGGGGGAGGGTACCCTGCGCAGCAGGGGGGGAGAGGGGAGCGACGCTGTAGGATTGGGCTTAGCTCTGCATGAAGGCCGCGCTCCCTCCGGCAGCCGGGCTCCCCTCTCTGCGGGACTACGTCCCGACCGACCCTCGCTGACGCGAGGGCCACCCTCCCCCGCAGAGGGGG
>NZ_LSIX01000033.1:0-1451 GCF_001556475.1 Methylobacterium sp. CCH5-D2
AGGCCCGGCGAGGCCGGACCTATGGGTTCGACAGCAGGGCTCTGCCCTGCACCCGCGAAAGGTCTCGACCTTTCGAAACCAGGACCTTCGCGCTCAGTCCTCGTCGCGACGCTCCTTGCGAAGACGCTCCCAATGGGCGAGGCGGTCGCGGTAGCGGCTCTCCATGCCCCGCTCCGTCGGCGCGTAGAAATGCTGCCGGCCCAGCCGCTCCGGCCAGTAATCCTGGCCCGAGAAGGCGTCGGGCTCGTCGTGGTCGTAGCGGTAGCCCTCGCCGTAGCCCATGCGCTTCATCAGCTTGGTCGGCGCGTTGAGGATGGTGCGCGGCGGCGGCAGCGAGCCCGCCGCCTTCGCGACGCGGGTGGCCGCCTTGTAGGCCTCGTAGACCGCGTTCGATTTCGGCGCGCAGGCGAGGTAGACGGTGACCTGAGCGAGCGCCAGCTCGCCCTCCGGGCTCCCCAGGAAGTCGAAGGCGTCCTTGGCGGCGGTGGCGACGACGAGCGCCTGCGGGTCGGCGAGCCCGATATCCTCCACCGCCATCCGCACGAGGCGGCGGGCGATGAACAGGCGGTCCTCGCCGCCGTCGAGCATGCGGCAGAGATAGTACAGCGCCGCGTCGGGGTCCGAGCCCCGCACGGTCTTATGCAGGGCGCTGATCAGGTTGTAGTGCCCCTCCTGCGCCTTGTCGTAGATCGGCGCCCGGCGCTGCACGATCTCCTGCAGCGTCTCGGCGTCGAGCGTCTCGCCGGGCCGGGCCGAGCGCCAGACCTCCTCGGAGAGGGTGAGCGCGGCCCGCCCGTCCCCATCCGCCATGCGCACCAGCACGCCGCGGGCCTCCTCGTCGAGCGGCAGGGCCTGCCCCGTCAGCGCCTCGGCGCGGGCCAGCAGCTTGGCCACCGCCGCGTCGTCCAGGCTGCGGAACAGCAGGACGCGCGCGCGCGACAGCAGCGCCGCGTTCAGCTCGAAGGACGGGTTCTCGGTGGTGGCGCCGACGAGCGTCACCGTGCCGTCCTCCATCACCGGCAGGAAGGCGTCGAGCTGGGCCCGGTTGAAGCGGTGGATCTCGTCGACGAAGAGCAGCGTGCCCTGCCCGCCCTGGCGGCGCCTGCGCGCGGCCTCGAACACCTTGCGCAGGTCCGGCACGCCCGAGAAGATCGCCGAGATCTGCTCGAAATGCAGGTCGGTCTGGTCGGCGAGCAGCCGCGCCACCGTGGTCTTGCCGGTGCCGGGCGGTCCCCAGAAGATCAGCGAGCCGAGGCTCTTGGAGCGCAGGAGCCGGGTCAGCGCCCCGTCCGGCCCCGTCAGGTGCTCCTGGCCCACGACCTCGTCGAGCCGGGCCGGGCGCAGACGGTCGGCGAGCGGACGGGGGGCGTCGGGATTGCGCGGCTGCGGTGCCGGTTCGGCGGAGGCGAAGAGGTCGGACATCGCCGCATGAACACCGGCGGCGGGCGGGC
>NZ_LSIX01000335.1:0-16847 GCF_001556475.1 Methylobacterium sp. CCH5-D2
GTCGGGGCCTGCGCGCTCGGCGCGATCCTGGTGGCGGCGAGTGAGCGGGGCGTCTGCGCCATCCTGCTCGGCGACGATCCCGACGCGCTCGTGCGCGACCTGCAGGACCGCTTCGCCGCCGCGGAACTCGTGGGGGGCGACGCGGTGTTCGAGGCCTGGATGGCGCGGGTGATCGGCCTCGTCGAGGCGCCGGGACGAGGCCTCGACCTGCCCCTCGACATCGGCGGCACCGTCTTCCAGCAACGGGTCTGGGAGGCGCTGCGCCGGATCCCGGTGGGCGAGACCGCGAGCTACGCCGAGATCGCCCGCGCCATCGGCCTGCCGGCGGCGGTCCGTGCGGTGGCGATGGCCTGCGGCGCGAACGCGCTGGCTGTCGCGATCCCCTGCCACCGGGTGGTGCGCTCGGACGGCGCGCTCTCAGGGTACCGCTGGGGTGTGGAGCGCAAGCGCGCGCTGCTGGCACGGGAGGCGGAGGAGGGCGAGGGGTGATGGCGCCCCGGTCTCCCTCCCCCCTCTGCGGGGGAGGGTGGCGCCCGAAGGGTGACGGTCGGGACGAAGTCCCGCAAAGAGGGGAGCCCGGCTTCAGGAAGGGGCGCACCCGTCATGCGGGGCGGTGCCTCTGCCGGAGGCGTTCACCCCTCTCCCGACCCGGCCTTACGGCCGGCCCACCCTCCCCTGCAGAGGGGGGAGGGACAGCGCGGGGGCCGTAGCCCGGATGCGCGACACGCGCGCTTGCAGAGTCCCTCGGATGAAAGCCGTCCCGAGCCCGAAGCCCCGGGACGGTTCGAACCCTCACTCCGTCTCGGGCGCGATCTGCTGCAGGCCGCCGATGTGGCGCTGGGCGTAGAGCGGCAGGCCGATCTGGTTGATCAGCTCCAGCTGCGTCTCGAGGAAGTCGATATGGCCCTCCTCGTCCTCGGCCAGATCCTCGAACAGGCGCTTCGAGACGCGGTCGTTGATCGAGTCGCAGTACTTGGCCGCCTCGAGGTAGAGCGAGCGGGCCTCGTTCTCGGCCGCGAGGTCGCACTCGATGATCTCCTGCACGGTCTGGCCGATCCGCAGCGGGTCGAGCTCCTGCAGGTTCGGGAAGCCGTCGAGGAACAGGATCCGGTCGATGAACCGGTCGGCGTGGTTCATCTCCTCGATCGATTCCTTGCGCCAGAACTTGGCGAGGTCGACGTAGCCCCAGTCGTTCAGCAGGCGGAAGTGGAGCCAGTACTGGCTGACCGCCGTCAGCTCGCTGCGCAGGCCTCGGTTGAGGTACTCGATGACCTTGGTGTCGCCCTTCATTGCCCCACACTCTCCGTTGTCGGAACGCGAGGAAGCGGGCGCCAGGTTCGAGAACCGTCGGGCACCTCTCAGGCGGCCAGCTCCTCGTCCGCTGTTTGGAACTGTTTCAGACTGCAGGCGCTGGCGCAAGACGCCGAGCAGGCATGGGCGTCCGCTTCCGCCGCTTCGCTGAGTGCCGTGCGCAGGATCGACCGGATGGTGCGGGCGCAGCGCCCGCATTTCGGGCTGCAGCCGAGGCAGGCATAGACCTGGGCGGGCGTGCGCGGGCAGGCCGGGCCCGGATCGAGGCAGCCGCGCACGGCGCCATCGGACAGGACGTTGCAGGAACAGACGATCATGCGACCCGTGAACCCTGGCTTGGTTCTCGGCCGGCCGGAGAGCCGTTCGGCCGTCCCTCGATACGGAGCCGACCCCGGACGGGCAGGCCCTCGCTGATGCACACCAGATTAGAACTCTTGAAAACTAGAGCGTTTTCAAAGCGTTAGTGCGGGCGACACATGGCACCGGGGCGTGAGTGGGTCAAGGGTGCCGGGTTCACGTGTGCGCAATCGATCAGGCCCTTCCCGCAGCCTTGCGCTCCGTGCCGGACCCCGCCGGAGACGCGCCGGACACGGTGACGCAGCCGGCTCCAATCGTCCTCGGCCGCCCGGTCCGGCGGGCGCGGCCGGAGCCGAATCGCGGACAGGCCGCGGCCTTCGTCATCCCGCAACGCAGCGAGGCCGCCGCCGGGGAATCCTGGCCGGACAAGGACTTAAAGCCCGCCACCGGTTTCGCATCTCCCCAAATCCCTCTAGCCTTGCGCGATTCCCCCCTGTAAGGCCGCCCGGCGCGCTCACGCGCCGCCTCCCCGCGGCCCGGCGGGGCAAATTCGGCGCAAGCCCGGACTGAAGGAGATTCCCAGGGATGGCAAAGACCGCAGCGGATGTCCTGAGGGAGATCAAGGACAACGACGTCAAGTACGTGGACTTCCGGTTCACGGACCCGCGGGGCAAGTGGCAGCACGTCACCTTCGACGTCTCCCTCGTGGATGATGAGATCTTCCAGGACGGCACCATGTTCGACGGCTCGTCGATCGCCGGCTGGAAGGCGATCAACGAGTCCGACATGCTGCTGATGCCGGACCCGGCGACCGCCTGCATGGACCCGTTCTTCTCCGCCTCCACCATGTCGATCGTCTGCGACGTGCTGGAGCCGTCGAGCGGCCAGCCCTATTCCCGCGACCCGCGCTCGACCGCCAAGCTGGCTGAAGCCTACTTGCGCTCCACCGGCATCGGCGACACGATCTATGTCGGCCCCGAGGCCGAGTTCTTCGTCTTCGACGACGTGAAGTTCGGCGCCGACCCCTACCACACCGGCTTCCAGCTCGATTCGACGGAACTCCCCACCAACGGCTTCACCGACTACGAGGGCGGCAACCTCGGCCACCGGGTGCAGACCAAGGGCGGCTACTTCCCCGTCCCGCCGCAGGACTCGGCCCAGGACATGCGCGGCGAGATGCTGGCCGCCATGCAGTCGATGGGCGTGAAGGTCGAGAAGCACCACCACGAGGTGGCGTCGGCTCAGCACGAGCTCGGCATGAAGTTTGACACGCTGACGCTGCTCGCCGACCACATGCAGATCTACAAGTACTGCATCCACAACGTGGCGCAGAGCTACGGCAAGTCGGCGACCTTCATGCCCAAGCCCGTATACGGCGACAACGGCTCCGGTATGCACGTGCACCAGTCGATCTGGAAGAACGGCAAGCCGCTGTTTGCCGGCGACAAGTACGCCGACCTCTCCCAGGAATGCCTCTGGTACATCGGCGGCATCATCAAGCACGCCAAGGCGCTGAACGCTTTCACCAACCCCTCGACCAACTCCTACAAGCGCCTTGTCCCAGGCTACGAGGCCCCGGTGCTGCTGGCCTACTCGGCCCGCAACCGCTCGGCCTCCTGCCGCATCCCGTGGACGACGAACCCGAAGGCCAAGCGCGTCGAGGTCCGCTTTCCCGACCCGATGGCGAACCCCTACCTAGCCTTCTCGGCGCTGCTGATGGCCGGCCTCGACGGCATCCTCAACAAGATCGATCCGGGTCCGGCCATGGACAAGGACCTGTACGACCTGCCCCCGCGCGAGCTGAAGCAGATCCCGACCGTGTGCGGCTCGCTCCGTGAGGCCCTCCAGAGCCTCGACAAGGACCGGGACTTCCTCAAGGCCGGCGGCGTGTTCTCGGACGACCAGATCGACTCGTTCATCGAGCTGAAGATGACCGAGGTGCTGCGCTACGAGATGACCCCGCACCCGATCGAGTTCGTGCAGTACTACTCGCTCTGAGCGGACGGGCCGGGCGGCGACGCCCGGCCTGCCCTGATGATCGCGGCGCCGGGGCCCTGCACAGGGCTCCGGCGTCTCGCGTTTCGCGCCGCGTCGGCGCGCTTGCAGGTCGGCCCAAATTCCTATCCAAGGATCCGGACGATCGATGATCCGGGCCTCCGTGATGGGACAGAGGACGAAGAAGCGGATCCGGCCGAACCGGACGAGGAAGCGGCTCGGCCGCCTGCCGCCGACACCGGAGTTCTTGAAGTTCGGCAGCTACTTCCATCAGGACGTTCTGGTCCTCCAAGGCACCTGGGAAGCCGCGACGCTCGATGTCGTCGCGTCGTTCAACGGCGAGGATCGGAAGCGGCTGCGCGACTTCATCGGGACGGTCCTGGAAAGCGACCTCTCGCCCGACGAACTGAAAAAGCTCTGGGATCTGACGGGATCCGATTGGTATCTCGATGGCGCCGCCCTTCGGACCATCCTCGCCCTCGCGCATGATGGGTTGCGCAAAGGGCTGTCGCGCCGAGAAGCCCGCATGCTCTTCCTCGACCACCTCGCCGTCGTCGCGCCGACCCTCGCGGAGGGCGTGGTGCATGTCCGCGAGAGCCTGGACCTCGACATCCCCGAGGGCGGGCGCCACCGCGAGATGGGCACGCGCAACCACCTGCTGCGCCTCGGCGAGGCGCTCTTCCTCGAAGTGATCGCGGTCGATCCCGAGGCGCCGCCGCCTGACCGCCCGCGCTGGTTCGGCCTCGGCGATGCCGCTGCGGTCCGGGCCGATTGGGAGTCCGGGCGACGCCTGCGCGCCTTCGTGGCCCGCACGAACGATCTCGACGGCGCGCTCGCCCGGCGTCCCGGCCTGTTCGGCTCGGCCATGCGCATGAGCCGCGGCGCTCTCTCCTGGCGCTTCGCCCTGCGCGGTGACGGCGCGCTCCCGATGGACGGCCTCCTGCCCTGCCTCATGGACTGGGACGCCGCCGGCCACCCGGCCCGCGCCATGCCGGATCTCGGCGCGCGGCTCCTCGTCTTCCGGCTCGACCATCCCGACCCGGAGGCGGCTGCCGCCCTCTACCGGGAGATCGGCCTCCTCAACCCGCCCGAGATCCACGCAGGTGCCGTGTTCCGCTACACGGCGGAGATCGAGACGCCCGCGGGCCCGCGCATCCTGGGCTGAGCCGGGACCGCTCGAGCCCGGGCGCGACGGCCTCCCGGGCTGGGATCGAAGCCTCAATCCGCCCCGCTCGGCACGCAGCCGCAGACGGACATCTGCCCCGGTACCGTGGTGGTCCACTGGCCGTTCCAGGCCGAGGCGTAGCTGCTGCAGGTGGTGGGGCACTTGTTCTGGGCGTCGCCGTTGTTCCAGATCGGCCCGGCCTTGGCGTCGAAGCTCTTCGGGACGGTGAGGAGCACCAGCGCCTGCGTCGGCGTGGAGGTCTCGACCTTGTCGCCGGCCGGGTTGGCGTAGCCGCTGTCGCCGCAATAGACGGACGGCAGGAAGCGGCCGTAGGTGCGCGGCCCGGTGGCGTTGGCGCCGACCACGAAGGCGGATTTGAGGTAGGCCGCCGCCTGCGCCGCGTAGCCCGTCGCGTTGAAGTTGGGCGTCCCGCACTCGGATTGCTGGCTCGCCGTGATGCCCCAGGGCACGATCACGAAATCCGGCTTGAGCGCCTTGAGGGCCGCCAGGGCTTCCGCCTGGCCGTAGGTGTAGGCGTCCGCGCAGATGAGCAGGGACGTCTTGCCGAACGGGGTCGAGACCGTCTTGATGTCGGAGAGCGCGCCGGGCGTGTAGGCACAGCCGGGCTGGTTCAGGATCGCCTGGCAGGCCGCCGGGTCGAAGGCGTTCTGCAGCACGTTGTACTTGCGGTGGTGCAGGACGATCTGCCCCTGGGGATCGATCAGGATGCCGGAATCGTAGGCCTGATAGGCGTTCGGTAGCGAGCCGGGGCCGGCTTTGGGGCCCTGTTCGGCCAAGCCCGCCGCGACCCAGATGCCGACGCTGCGCGCGATCTCGGCGAACTGGTCGCTGTACCGGCCGGGAATCGGTGCGGCCTGGGTGAACACGGCCGGGTTGAGCCACCCGAAGACGGAGCCCTCGGGGAAGATGATCAGTGTCGCGCCCTGATCCTTGGCCTGCTGCGCCAGACCGCGCATGACGTCGAACTTGCCGACGTCCGAGCTGGGCAGTTGCGCGAGGCCGACGACGGTCTGGGCTTTCGTCGGCAGGGCCGCGATCGGACCCGAGATCAGGACGGCGCCGACGAGAACACGTCGCAGAAGCGATGCTAGAGGCATGGTCGATCCCCCCGATACCGAATCGGTATCGGGCAGGAAGGTTACTCTAGGTTATTTTACCGTACAATCTGAGGGTCGGGCGCGTTCCTTCCGGACCATGCCGCGAAGCGTCGCGGCCGCCCCGCGCCCCATGGATCGGGCCGACCGGGGCCGCGGCCCTCGCCTTGCCAGACGGACGAGAGCCCGGATAGGTCCGCCGGACGAGAGGACGCGGCTCCGATGCGGGGCCGGACGGCCGGAAGGATGCTGATTTGAACGTCACCCAGCTCACGCACCACGACCTCGACGGCTACGGCGCCTCGACGGTCGTCGGCCTCTTCCGCGACGTGCGGCGGGTGGTGCACATCCCGCGCTACGCCGATGTCGGGCCCGTGGTCGAGACCGAGCTGAAGCGGCTTGAGCGGACCAAGGCGCCCGAACTGCTGATCCTCACCGATCTGGGTCTCGAGGAGGTCGCCGTCACCTTCATCCGCCGCTTCGCGCAGATGAACCTGAAGCGCGAGGCCGAGCGGCGCCACCGCCTCGTGGTGCTCGACCACCACGCCTCCTCGATCGACCAGCTGCGCGCCCAGAAGCTGGAGCCGCGGCCCGACCCGGAGCGGCCCGCGCTGAACCGATTCGACGCGGGCGACCCGAACACCGTCGTGCTGATCGACGCGGAGCGCTGCGCCACCCGGATGGCCTACGAGCAGCGCGCCCTCTACGCGCCCGAGGCCGGGGCGGGCGATGCCGACCTCGCCGCGCTCGTCGCGGCGGTCGACGCCCTCGACCTCTGGCGCAAGGACCGGCCGGAATTCCTCGGGGGCCTCGCCCTCGACGAGGCCTTCTGGGACAACGTCTCGACCCTGATCCCGGTGGGCCACCCCTGGCATGATCGCTTCGTCAGCGGCCTGCTCCTGGCCCTCGCCGCCCTGCTGCGCGAGGGGCTGGACCCGGCCCGGATCGAGGCCCGGCTCGGCGCCGTGCGCCTGGCGCTCGTCGATGACCTGATGGCGGGCGATCCCGACGACGACGCCCGGCTCACCACCCGCATGCGCGTCGCCCGCGCCCTCGCCCGCTCGGAGGAGCTGTTCCGGCCGCTCTCGGACGGGACGCTTCTCTCCTTCGGGCTCGATTCCGGCGCCTTCCAGCGGATCTCCGACCTGATCATGGAAGCGGGCCGGGCCAAGCGCGTCGTGAACGTGCAGCGGGTCGGGACGCTCTCTTTCCGCTCGAACAACGAGACGGCGCTGGAGGGCGCGCGCAAGTTCCGCGGCGGCGGCCACCGGGACGCGGCCGGTGGCCGGCTCCAGAGCGGGGCGGCCTTCTCGCTCGCCGACGCCATCGCCCAGGTCGAGCCGGTGCTGAACCCGCCCGCGCCCGATCCCGACGCCAGCCCCTTCGCGGCGCTCCGCGCCCTGAAGGGCTGAAGGCGGCCGCGCGCCGGAACGGACCCGCCTCCCGCCCGGTTACCCGGCCGGTTCGGCGCGCGGGAGCAGGGTCACGGGATGGGTGAGCGGTCCTCGGAGCACATCGTCGTCCTGCTCGTCGACGCGGTCCGCGAGGCTGCCCGCCTCACGGCGCGGACGCTCGAACTCGCCCGCGTCGAGACCGACGGCAACATCCGGGCGCTCGCCGGGCTCGCCGCCAAGGTGCTGGCGATCGCCGTGCTGGTGGTCTCGGCTTTCTTCGTCTTCCTCGACGCAGCGGTGAAGTTGCTGGCCGCGCTGATCGGATCGGAGGCGCTCGGCGCGGTGATCGTCGCCGCGCCCTTCCTGGGCGTCGCGGCGATCCTCGGACTGATGGGCGCGCGCCGGATCGCCCTGCACAACCTCGAACCCTGGCGGACCATGCGCGAGGCCGAGCGGATCGTGCGCCTCAGCCCGCCCGCCCCATCCAGTCGGTGATGATCCGGATCTGCCCGTCGTCGAAGAGCGCCGGGGCGTGACCGCAGCCCGGGATCTCGACGAGCGTCGCGCGCGGGCCACGCCGGGTCATCTCGGCGGCGGTCTGCGGCAGCAGCAGGTCCGAGGTCTCGCCCCGCAGCAGCAGCACGGGGCAGCGCACCGCATCCCAGTCGCGCCACAGCGTCACGTTGTAGACCCGGCCCGGCCGGAACGCGACGGCGATGGCCGGATCGTAGTGCGGGCGCCAGGTGCCGCCGGGTTCGGGGACGAAGCTGTGGCGGGTCATCGCGCGCCACTGCGCGTCGGTGAGGGTGCCGAAATCCCGGAGCGCCGAGCGCAAGCGCGCCTCGGCGGTCGCGAGCGAGTGGTGCAGGCGCGGCGCCTCGCGCAGGCGGTTGCCGATGCCCCTGAGCGCCGCCCAGGGCAGGAACGGGCCGATGTCGTTCATCACCAGCCGGCGGATCGGCGTGTTCTGCGCGCCTGCCAGCACCATGCCGACGAGGCCGCCGAGCGAGGTGCCGACCCAGTCGAGCCGCTCGACGCCGAGATGCGCGATCAGCGCGGCCATGTCGGAGACGTATTGCGGCAGCCCGTAGAGCTCGGGGTCGGCGAGCCAGCCGCTCTTCCCACGCCCGACGATGTCCGGGCAGATCACCCGGTAGCCGAGGCCGACCAGCGCGCGCGCCAGCGGATCGAAGTCGCGGCCCTGGCGGCTCAACCCGTGCAGGCACAGCACCGTGTGCGGGCTCGCGGAATCGCCCCACTCCACGTAGGCGAGATCGTGGAAGCGCCCCTGCGCGTAGCCGATCGTGCGGCCGGGCCGGGGCTCGGCCGCGTCGCACCCCTCGGCCTCCGCCAGGGCGGGGTCCGCGAGCATCACAGCGGGCCGGCGCCGGTTCCGCGCGCGACGTCGCCGGCCGCGCGCAGCGCCGTGCGCTGCAGGTCGAGCATCTGGTGAGCGAAGCGCTCGCCCTGCTCCCGCAGGTAGCGGCTCTGGAGATCGGCGGCCGCGCGGGCATCCTCCGCTCGCACCAGGCTGGAGGCGAAGCTGAAGCCAGCCCGCATGTTCGTGTCGGTGGCGACGAAGAGGGTCTGGGCCACCGCGCGCATCGCCGCCCAGCCGCGGGCGGTGGGACCGTCGGCGTTCCGCCCGTCCGCCGAGAGCCCCATCAGGCCGGCCGCCCGCGCGGTGGAACTCTCGAAGGCGTTGAGGGCCACCTCGCCGGCCTCCACGCAGCGCAGGTAGGCCGCCCGGGCCCGGGCGATGTTCTCCTCGGCCAGTTGCCGACCCTGCTCGGTCATGTCCTTGTGTCCCCCGGTCCCTGGCCGTCCGGCCGCCGCAGCTGAGCAATCGAATCGGCGCCGCCGCGTTCCGCCTCTCCTTGACGGCCGCCCATCTCTTGTCACGCCCGCACCCCGGCGCAAAGGGCACGCCGGGGCCGCGCCCGACACAAAGCGGCGTGCGTGTGCGGCCGCGGGTGGGGAGTGCGCCTCAACTGGTCTTCAGGAAACGCTCGATGCTCCCGCCCAGGCTCTCGGAATGGGTGCCCAGCCGGTCCGCGATGGCCCGCACCGCGTCGGCGAGCTGGCCGGTGACGTTCGCCGCCACGGAGACGCCGCCGATATGCCCGGACATCTCCTGGGTCGCGACGGACTGCTCCTCGACGGCGCTCGCCATGGCGAGCGTCAGCTTCGACAGTTCGGCGACCGCGGAGCCGATCATCTCGATTGCGCCGACGGCCTCGTCGGTAGCGGTCTGGATCGCCGCGACCTGCTGCGTGATCTCGTCGGTGGCCCGGGCGGTCTGCGCGGCCAGCATCTTCACCTCGCTGGCCACCACCGCGAAGCCGCGGCCCGCCTCCCCGGCGCGCGCGGCCTCGATCGTCGCGTTCAGCGCCAGCAGGTTCGTCTGAGCCGCGATCGTGCGGATCATTGTCACCACGGCATCGACCTTGCGGGCGTTCTCGGCGAGGTGACGCACGGTGCCGTCCGTGGTCCGGGCCTGCGCCGCGATCTGCTGGGTACGCTCCGTGACGCGGCCGACCTGGCCGGAGATCTCGTGGATCGAGCCGGCCATCTGCTCCGAGTTCGCGGCCACGGAGGCTGCCCGCCGCCGGGCATCATCGGCGGAGGAGCCGAGGCCGTCGGCGGAAGCCTGCATCTCGCGGACCGCCGCCGACACCGCCTCGACCACGCGCGAGACCTCGGAGGCCACGTTCACCTGGGCCGTCGCCACGGACCAAGTCAGCATCGGGCCGATATAGGCGCCGTCCGGGCCCGTGATGGCCGAGACGCGCAGGTCGAGCACCTCCGGCCCGAGCTTGATCTTGGCCCGGTGCGGCAGGTGGCTCGCGTCGGCGAGCATCCGGCGCTGGTGCTGGGGGTTCTTGTGGAACACGTCGATCGAGGAGCCCAGCAACTCCGAGACCTTGATCGGCAGATGCTGCTCGATCGCGCCGAGCGTGCTCTTCGAGGTCTCGTTGAGATAGTCGATCCGGAAATCGTTCCTCGGGTCGGCTGTCATGACGGCGACGGGCATGCCGTCGATCATCGTCATCAGGCGGCCGGTCTCGTTCTTCTTGGCGGTGATGTCGGTGGCGAACTTCATCACCGAGGCCACCCGGCCGTCGGCGTCGAGCACCGGGCAGTAGCTCGCCTCCAGCCAGACCCGGTCACCGGCCTTCCCGTAGCGGGCGAACTCGCCCGAGACGGCCTTGCCGCCCCGCAACGTATCCCAGAACGCGCCGTAATCGGCACGCTTGGCCTCGTCCGCATCCACGAAGATTCGGTGGTGCCGCCCACGGATCTCCCCGATGTCGTAGCCGACGAGATCGAGAAAATTCCTGTTTGCATCTAGTATCTTGCCGTCTGGTGTATACTCGATTGTTGCGATGGCGCGATCGAGGGCGGCGAACTTGAGGCGATCGGTGTTGGATTGTGATCTTTTGAGCATTGTCTTCATTCCTATTCAGAATATCCTCTGCGCTCGATTGGTTAACGATAGATAAAAATAGGATTAAATGGGTAGCGCCGGCCTACGCCGCGGCCGCGGGCGACGCCTGTTGGCGAAACGTCCCGTTCACGATATGTGCCTAACGCTCGGGCGGTGCCGGCCCCGCCGGCCCGTCAGGCGATCCCGAGGCGACCCATGAGCGAACCCGTCCGCATCCTCGGCATCGATCCGGGCCTGCGCCGCACCGGCTGGGGGGCGGTCACGGTCACGGGCTCCAAGCTTGCCTACGTCGATTGCGGCGTCGTCACCTCGGACGAGGACCTGCCGCTGGCCCGGCGCCTGCGCGCGCTGCACGACGGCCTCGCCGGGGTCGTGCGCGCCTTCCGGCCCGACGAGGCCGCCGTGGAGGAGACCTTCGTCAACCGCGACGCGCAGGGGACGCTCAAGCTCGGCCAGGCTCGCGGCATCGCGCTGCTGGTGCCGGCGCTCCACGACGTGCCGGTGCACGAGTACGCCGCGAGCCTGATCAAGAAGACGGTGGCCGGCAACGGACACGCCGACAAGGCGCAGATCCAGGCGATGGTGCGCTTCCTGCTGCCGAGGGCCGAGTTCCGCCTCGCGGACGCGGCCGACGCGCTCGCCATCGCGATCACGCACGTCAACCACCGCGACGCGCACGCGCTGCGACAGAAACACCTGCCGGCAGGCTACTCGGGCCGCGCCGCCGAGCGGATCGCGGCGGCGCTCGCCCGGCAGGGCTGAGACGCGGCCCGAATGCTACTTGGCTGCCTTGAACTCGCCTTCGAGCCGCAACGTCACCTCGTCGCCGAGGATCGGCAGGAAGGCGTTGATGCCGAAATCCGAGCGCTTGATCACCGCGCGCCCGTCGAAGCCCACCGTGTACTGCTTGTCCACGGGGCTGACCCCCGCCTGGTTGAATGTGGCGTCGAAGGCGACGGACTTGGTCACGCCCTTGAGCGTCAGGTCGCCGACCACGCGGGCGGTGGTCGGGCCGGTCGGCTCGACCGCCGTCGCCCGGAAGGTCGCGGTCGGGAATTTCTGGGTGTCGAAGAAGTCCGGCGTCTTCAGGTGCTGGTCGAGCTTCGGGTTGAGGCCGCTGACGCTGTCGGTGCGGATCATGACGCTGAGGCGGCTCTTGGCCGGCTCCTTCGGGTCGAGGGTCGCCTCGCCCGAGACATCGGTGATCTGCCCGAAATAGGTCGAGTAGCCGAGATGGCTCAGCGACCACGTGATCTTCCCGTGGGCCGGGTCGAGCTGGTAGGCGCCGGGGCGCACCTGGTTCGGGTCGGTCGTCGGCCCCTCGGCGGTCTGGGCGCGGGCCGGGGTGGCGAGCAGGCCGAGGGCCAGCAGGGTCGAGGTCAGGATCGGGGTCCGGCGCATGGTGTCGGCGGGGCTCCTGTGGGGCGTTGGGCCGGGGCTCGTTCCGGCGGGCGCGTGCTCCCCTGTTCCACGCCTGCCGCCCGCGCTCAAGCCGCGCATGGTGCGCGCGGGCCCGCTTCTGTAGTCATCCGCGCACGGATGAAGGCTGGACGATGATCGGCAAGCTCAAGGGCCTGGTGGATTCCTTCGGCGAGGATTTCGTGATCCTTGACGTGAACGGCGTCGGCTACGTGGTTCACTGCTCGGCCCGCACGCTGCAGCGGCTGCCGGCCCTGGGCGAGGCGGCGCAGCTCTCGATCGAGACGATCGTGCGTGAGGACATGATCCGCCTCTACGGCTTCCGCTCGGACGCCGAGCGCGAGTGGTTCCGCCTGCTCCAGACCGTGCAGGGCGTGGGTGCGCGGGTGGCGCTCGGCGTCCTCTCGGTGCTGGAGCCGGAGCAACTCGGGGCCGCTATCGCCACCGGCGACAAGGGCTCGGTCGCGCGTGCGCCCGGCGTCGGCCCGCGCCTCGCGGCGCGCCTCGTGGCGGAGCTGAAGGACAAGGCGCCGGCCTTCGCGCCACTCGACCCGGCGCTGGCGAGCCTCGTCGAGGCGGCGGAGGCGGGCGGCCCGTCAGGGCCGGTCGCGGACGCCGTCTCGGCGCTGACCAATCTCGGCTACCCGCAGGCCCAGGCCGGGGCTGCGGTGGCGGCGGCGCTGAAGAGCGCCGGGGAAGGCGCGGAGGCGCGCGCGCTGATCCGGCTCGGGCTGAAGGAACTCGCCCGCTGAGAAGGCCCGCCCGGAGCGCTCAGATCGCGTCGGTGCCGGTCTCGCCGGTGCGGATGCGGATCGCCTCCTCAATGGTGGAGACGAAGATCTTGCCGTCGCCGATGCGGCCGGTCTGGGCCGACTTGCGGATCGCCTCGACGGCGCCCTCGACCAGCGCGTCCGAGAGCACGATCTCCAGCTTCACCTTCGGCAGAAAGTCCACCACGTACTCGGCGCCCCGATAGAGCTCCGTGTGGCCCTTCTGGCGGCCGAACCCCTTCGCCTCGATCACGGTGATGCCCTGAAGGCCGACCTCCTGGAGGGCCTCCTTCACCTCGTCGAGTTTGAAGGGCTTGATGATCGCTTCGATCTTCTTCATGCCGGAGGGCCTGACAAGCACTGCGCTGTGTCAGATTTCTAACACCCCGCCCGCACCTCCGCCACGCCGTTTTACCCGGAAGTCCGGGAAAACGGCCTATCGCCTCGGCAGCTCCGGCACATCGTTGAGGCAGATCGGGGCGGGCGCACATTTTCCGGGCAGGTCTTGGGCTGCTCCCGGGCAGGTCCGGAATCGCGAGAGGAGAGGCACGGGATGTCGGAGGCACGGCTGCTCACGGTCGAGGCGATGCGGACCGTCGATGCGACCGCGATCGCGGGCGGCACGCCGGGCCTGCGCCTGATGGAGCGCGCCGGCGGGGCCGTGGCGGAGCGGGCCCGTGCGCTCGCGCCCGCGGGCGGGCGCGTCCTCGTCCTGTGCGGGCCGGGCAACAACGGCGGCGACGGCTTCGTGGCGGCCCGTCTCCTGGCGGAGACCGGGTACGCGGTGGACCTCGTCCTGCTGGGCGAGCGCCCCGCCCTCAAGGGCGACGCGGCGGGGGCAGCCGCCGCCTGGACCGGACCCGTGACGGAAGGGCCCCCGGAATCGCTGCCGCCCTGCGACCTCGTCATCGACGCGCTCTTCGGCGCCGGCCTCGCGCGCGACCTCGACGGCGAGGCGCGCGCCCTGGTCGAGCGGGTGAACGCCTCGGGCCTGCCCGTGCTCGCGGTCGATGTGCCGAGCGGACTCGACGGCGATACCGGCACGGTACGGGGCGTCGCCGTGCGGGCGCGCGAGACCGTGACCTTCGTGGCGCTCAAGCCCGGCCACCTACTCCAGCCCGGCCGCGCGCTCTGCGGCGACCTGCACGTGGTCGATATCGGCACCGGCGCGCAGGCCCTGTCGGCGGGGCTCGCGGCCTGCGGGCCGGCGCTCTACCGCAACGGTCCGGCGTTCTGGGGGGCGGCGTTCCCGCGCCTCGCGGGCGAGAGCCACAAATACACCCGCGGCCACGCCCTCGTGCTCTCGGGGCCGGCTTACCGGACGGGCGCGGCCCGGATGGCGGCGCGGGGCGCGCTCAGGGTCGGGGCCGGGCTCGTCACCGTGGCGTCCCCGAAGGACGCGCTCGCCGAGAACGCCGCCCACCTCACGGCGATCATGCTGCACGCGTGCGACAGCGCCGACGACCTCGACGATATCCTCACCGACGAGCGCCTCAACGCGGTGCTGCTCGGCCCCGGCCTCGGAACGGGCGAGCCGACGCGCGAGCGGGTGATGGTGGCGGCCTCCGCGGGGCGCGCCCTGGTGCTCGACGCCGACGCGCTGACGAGCTTCCGCGGCCAGCCGGAGGTGCTGGCGGGCCATATCCGCGACGGCGAGGCCCGCGCCGTGCTCACCCCGCACGCGGGCGAGTTCGCCCGGCTCTTCGGCGGCACGCCCGCCGCGGAGGACGGGCTGACGAAGCTCGAGCAGGCCCGCCGCGCCGCCGCGCTCACGGGCGCGGTCGTGGTGCTGAAGGGCGCCGACACGGTGATCGCCGATCCCGATGGGCGGATCGCGATCAACGACCACGCCACGCCCTACCTCGGCACGGCGGGGGCGGGCGACGTGCTGGCCGGGCTGATCGCGGGCCTGCTGGCGCAGGGCATGGCGCCCTTCGAGGCCGCCGCCGCCGCGGTCTGGCTCCACGGCGACGCGGGCCTGCGCCACGGGCCGGGCCTGATCGCCGAGGACATCCCGGAACTGATGCCGCGGGTGCTGGCCGGCCTGCCGAGCCGGCTCAGGTGACCTCGAACGAGGTCCACAGCCCCGTGTCGAACCGCTCCAGGACCGTGGCGCTGAGGAGCCAGCGGCCCGGATTGTCGGCCTGGAAGGCGATGCGGGCGGTGCGGCCCTCGAGCAGCTGGAAGGTGTCGAGCCAGTAGGGCTCCCAGCCGTCGTCGAGCGGGTGGAGCAGGCGGAAGACGTGGCCGTGCAGGTGCAGCGCCTGCGGGAAGGCGGTCTCGTTGCGCAGCGCCAGCACCACCACCTGCCCGCGCTTCACCGAGAAGATCGGCGCGAGACCGGCCGCGCCGCTCTGGCCGTTCACCATCCAGATCCGGGCCGGGTCGCCCGCATAGGTGGGCTCCGCGGGCTTGGCCCCAGCGTCCTTGGCCCCAGCGTCCTTGGCCCCGGCGTCCTTGGCCCCGGCGTCCTTCGCATCCTTGGGCACCGTCGCGCCCCCGGTGATCACCACGTCGCGGCGCACCGCGTTCTGCAGCTTCACCTCGGCGGGCAGGAGCCTGTTCTCGCCGACCGGCCCGATCGGCGGGCGCTTCTCGGTGACGGGCGCGCCCTTCGTGGTGACGCTCGCCAGCACGAGGCCCTGGCCGACCAGCGCCGAGATCGAGCCCGTCTGCCCGGGCTCGGACGGCAGGTCGACGAGCAGGTCGTAGCGCGTGCCGGGCGGGAAGGGCAGGGTGGCGCGCAGCGGCTCGAACGTGTCGGTCGGCTGCCCGTCCACGGCCGCCACGTAGACCTTCAGGCCCTCGAAGCGGATGCGCGTGCCGCGCGCGTTGCAGGCGTTGCCGATGCGCACCCGCACCCGCGAGCCGGGGCGCGCCTCGAACGTCTCGGGCACCGGGCGCCCGTTGACGGTGACGAGGTTGCCGAGCCGCCCGTTCGCCGCGGCGAAGGCGGTCTGGCCGAAGCCTATCAGGCTCCCGTCGGCCTCCAGGCGCCAGTCCTGCACCAGCAGGGCGACGTCGGCATCGACCGCGGGCGGCGCCTTCTCCTCCACGATCAGGAACCCGGCGAGCCCTCGGCCCGAGGGCTCGCTCGATCCGCCGACCACGAGGGGGCGGGCGAGGTAGGTGCCGGCATCGGGCGGCGTGAACACGTAGGTGAAGTCGGCGCCCGGCCGGATCGGCGCCTGGGTGACGCCGCCGACGCCGTCCATGGCGTTCTGGTTGCGCACCCCGTGCCAGTGCAGGGCGAGCGGCTTGTCGGTGCGGTTCTCGACGCGCACCCGCACGGTCTCGCCGAGCTTCACCCGCAGCACCGGCGGCTGGGCCCGGCCGTCGAAGCTCCACACGGCCGTCTCCGGGGCCGGCTCGGGCCGGAGGCGGGCCTTGCCCGGTGCCGCCGTGAGGGCGCGGGGCTCGGGCGTCAGGGCCTGATCCCTCGGCGCGTCCTTTGGAGCATCCTTGGGCGCGTCCTTGGCGCCCCCCTGCGCGAGGGCCGAGACCGGGAGCAGCCCCAGTGCGGCGGCCCCTCCGAGCAGCGCGCGGCGCGAGGGCGGGCCGGAGATCGGATCGGCTGGCGGCATGCGGTCTCTTCGATCGGAACGGCGCGCAAGGGCGCTTCGGGCTGCCGCTTGTAGCCGCCGCGCCAAGCCGGCGCCACCGAGGGGTTATGCGCGCGGCCGGCCCTCCGCGTCCTCCCTCCCCCCGCTGCGGGGGAGGGTGCCCCCCGAAGGGGGTCGGTCGGGACGAAGTCCCGCAGAGAGGGGACCCCAGCTTCCGGAAGAGGCCCAGCGTCGATGCCGAGCACGGTCCGGCACCGTCGCTCCCCTCCCTGCGGGACTCCGTCCCGACCGACCCCTGCTGACGCAGGGGCCACTCTCCCCCGCAGAGGCAGGGCGATCGCATATGCCGAGCGAGCCTAGCCCCGGTCAG
>NZ_LSIX01000336.1:0-1975 GCF_001556475.1 Methylobacterium sp. CCH5-D2
GGCGGGCGGGAATGGCCGGCCCAGCCTTGACCGCACCGGAGGGTGCCGTCACGATCGAGCGGTACGTCACGGCCACGTCGAAGCCCCGACCCGGACCAACCGGCCACGGGGCGCCTCCTGCGAAGAACCGGCTCCCGGGTCCCGCGGCGACGGGCCCGCGCAGCGAGGGGCTTATCCGGATGGCGCGGCTGTCCACCATACCGTTCTTCAAGGAGCCGGGCATCGACCTCGCTCCGTTCGAGACCCGCTGCCACTGGCGCCGCTTCGACGAGCACGAAGTGCTGGTCGATTTCGACGACATCTCCACGGACGTCTACTTTCTGGCGGGCGGCGAGGTGCGCATCCTCAACCGCACCCAGTCGGGCAAGGAAGTGATTCTCGGCGAGATGCGCGGCGGCGCCTTCTTCGGCGAGCTGTCCGCGATCGACGGGGTCGGGCGCTCGGCCAACGTCACGGCGCTCACCCGTGGCGAGGTCTGCGTGGTACCGGCCGCCGTGTTCCGGCAGATCGTGTTCGCCTCCGAGCCCATCGCCGACCGGCTGTTCCGCCTGCTCGCTAAGCGCGTGCGCGAGTTGAACACCCGTCTGATGGAGCACGCGCTGCTCGACCTGCGCCACCGGCTCTACGCCGAGCTCCTGCGCCTCTCGGTGCCGCGGGCGGGCGGGGGCGACGAGCGGGTGGTGAGCCCGCCGCCCTATCACCACGTGCTCGCCGCCCGCATCGGCTGCCGCCGCGAGCAGGTGACCCGCGAGTTCACCGCCATGGCGAGCGAGGGGCTGGTCGACCGCACTCGCGGCGCCCTGGTGATCCGCCGGCCGGACCTCTTGGAGGCCCGCGTCGCCGAGGCGCTGCGCGAGGACGGCTGAGCGGGATCGTGGCCGCGACGACCGAGGCCTCCGCGCCGCTCCTGCGGCTCGCGGGCGTGACGAAGCGCTTCGGCGGCGCGGCGGCCGTCGATGCCGTCGATCTCGCGCTCGCCGAGAACGAGGTGTTCTGCCTGCTCGGCCCTTCGGGCTGCGGCAAGAGCACGCTGCTGCGCCTGATCGCCGGCTTCGAGCAGCCGGATGCCGGTACGATCCGGCTGGGCACGCAGGATCTCACCGGGCTGCCCGCACACCGGCGCCCGATCAACATGATGTTCCAGTCCTACGCGCTGTTCCCACACATGAGCGTGTCGCGGAACGTCGCCTACGGCCTCGCGGATCGGCCCCGCGCGGAGCGGGCCGCACGCGTGGCGGACCTGCTGCGGATGGTGCGCCTGGAGGATTTCGCCGATCGCCGGCCGGACACGCTGTCGGGTGGCCAGCGCCAGCGGGTGGCGCTCGCCCGCGCGCTCGCCCGCGAGCCCCGGCTGCTGCTGCTCGACGAGCCGCTGACCGCCCTCGACCGGGCGCTCCGGGAGGAGACCCAGAGCGAGCTCCGCGCCCTGCAGCGGCGCCTGCGCACGAGCTTCATCGTGGTCACGCACGATCCGGAGGAGGCGATGCGGCTCGCCGACCGGGTCGGCGTGATGGCGCAGGGGCGCATCGTGCAGGTCGGGGCGACGGCCGAGCTCTACGACCGGCCCGCGAGCCGCTACGTGGCGGGGCTACTCGGCGACGTGAACCTGATCCCGGGCCGGCTCGGTCCGGGCGAGCCGGGCGGCCTCCGGGCAGTCGAGATCGCGTCCGGATCCCTGCGCGCCCGCTCTCCCGCCGCCGACTTGTCCGAGGGGGACGCGGTCGTGGTGGCGGTGCGTCCGGAGCGGGTCGCGCTCGGGCCGGACCAGGCGGGGGAGGGCGCCACGGTGGGGATCCCGGCGACGGTCGCGGAGCGCGTATTTCTTGGGGACCGCATCGCCCGCACCCTGCATCTCGGGGACGGCAGCGCGGTCCGCGCGAGCGGCCCGCCCGAGGGCGCGGACGCCTTCCCGGCCGGCGCCCGCGTGCGCCTGCGCTTCGCCGCCGAGGCGGCCACCATCCTGCCGGCATGAGGG
>NZ_LSIX01000337.1:0-4481 GCF_001556475.1 Methylobacterium sp. CCH5-D2
CTCGCGTGGCGCGCAGTAACCCACGACCACGTCGCGCGCCTCCCCGCCGGCCTTGAGCCGCGCGATGCAGCTCGCCGGATGGTAAGGAAGCTGGAAGGCGAAGCGGCCCTCGGCGTCCGTCTCGGAGGTGTACTTTTCGTCGAGCGCGATCTTCTCCTTGCGTGCGGGACTGATCCGCCCGAAGATCTGCAGGCTTCCGCCATTGATCATGGCCATGTTGATGGCGATTTCTGCTCGTGCCGCCGAGCTTGACAGGACAATCCAGGCGGCAACGGCAACGCAACACCTGAGCACGGCGCTTCTCCCCGCATTCGTTGGCTTTCCAACGTATCGGCGCGCGCCCGGAGCGGTAAGCGTGCGGACTGGGTAGTGGGGCGCGCAAGAGGAGGGTTCGGCCTGCCCGCCGGGCTTACCCGATGCGCCGCCGACTGGAACGACGCCCGCCCGCAAGGCGCGCGGAAATCCCCCCGCCATGGGCCGGGCACGGGGCGAGAGCGGATCGACCGCGCAGCGCGCAGGGCGATTGGTGGGCCCGGCAGAAATCGAGCCCGAAGCCGGATCGCCCCAGACAAACAGCACCCTGCAGATACGCGACATCCCCAGGCTGCCGAGCAGAACATACCCAGCGGTTACACAAGACCACCCGTGAACACACCGTGTTTCGGGTTCGGCGCCCCGGGAAGCAGATCGCACGCATTGGGCCCTTCGCAGGTGGCTGACGTTCAGCACGGCGGCCGCCTTGCGGAACTGCATCGGGCGATGGGCGGGGGCCGCGGGCTCCCCGTGCGGCCGCACGCCCGAAGGGGCCCTGGCCGCGTGTCGCTCAGACGACGTATCGATCGATCGCGAGTGCCGGCCGATGCTGGCGCAGCTCGGGGACGGGTTCCGGCGGCTCGCGGTCGAGGTGCGGAGGGTTGCACTGGACGGCGCGGGAGACGCGCGGTATGACCGAGGCACGGTTGATGACCGGTTCGTAATAACGTTTCAGGACCCGGGGGCAGTGCCCGGCGCCTCCACCACGAGCACGTTGCCCCGGGTACCGCACGGGGATCAGAATGACCGGCGGTCGTTGCGCGCCGGGCGTTGCCAAGGTGCTTCTGCTGGGGGCGAAACAGGATCGACTGGACGGTAAAAGTTCCGCGAGTTTGATCTTGCTTCGGCAAGGTACAATGCGACTTTGAGGTAGGTACTCCTCGCCTGGCGCGAGCAACCCTCGTTCCGGGCAACAGGGCCAAAAACTAAATGCCAACGATAACGTTGTCATGGATGCCCGCCTCGCGGCGTAAGCATCTTGCGGCAGGGTAGCCGTAGAAACAGAACCCGGGGCTTCGGCCCCGGGACCCACCCCCTCCCATACCATTGCACCGACAAGGCTCTCGAATGGGCCCGAGTCGAGCGCCGCCGCTCCGGCCTCGCCGAGATCGAGGCCTCTCGGGTTGTGCGGGACGGGGACCGGACAGCGGACGCCGCCTGGGCTCAGGGCATGCGGCCTCAGGGTCTGGCGACGGCATCCGCCGCGTGAGCCGTTCTCGACGCAGCGGACGGGATGGGCCTCTCCTCGACCCATGTGCCTTGCGGTACTGGCGGACTCCCCAGCGGTACATCCGCAAAACTCGCCATCGCCCTCGGAGTTTCGGGTTGTCTGGTCACCTCGGACGCATAGATCGCCGTCCCAAGGCCCCCAAAGCAGATGACGGCCCTCACCAGCGCTCGCGGTACCTCCCAGGTTCGGAGGATCACGATTGCTGTCGCTAAGGTAGCGATGAGGCCAACGACACCATGCATTCTGGGGCAAGCTCCGGCGATCTCGCCTCGGCACTGCCAAGGACGGGCCAATCGGAGCGTCCCGAACCGAGACAGCAGGCGAAGAACATTCCGCCGCGGCGCCGAAGCCGAACGGGCCGAACCCCAGAGGAAACGGCCGCACCAGCGGTCGAGCGGCAGGTTCGCGCCGCGGGGAGCCTGGCCTACGCGCGGCCGAGCATGGCGTGACGAGCTCGATGAGCCGCACTTGACCTCGGGCGACCTTAGCCCTCTTGAGTTCAAAAACCGAGCCTCGTCAGCTTGGCACGGTGTCTACCAAACCGGCAGCAGGCCAAGAATCCCGGCCCAAGTGCCGCTGAACCACCCAACGGATTACGAGAGCAGGATGGTGGGCCCGGCAGGACTCGAACCTGCAACCAGACCGTTATGAGCGGTCGGCTCTAACCATTGAGCTACAGGCCCCGCGCCCGTGCGGACCTCGGCAGGAATATCCGACCGCGGCCGTGCCGTCATCCGGAATCTCCGGCCCGGGGGCCGTGCCGCGCCGGCTGCCGCGCCCCTCGGACTCAGGGCCGACGGAGGAGGCGGAGGGGCGCGGCGGAGCCGTCGATGACCTCGATCCCGGCCGCCGCGTTCAAGGTGTGCAGGCGGCGGCCGGGCCAGGGCGGGCCGGGAGCGAGATGCACGCGCACCGCCTGGGCGAAGGCCGTCTCGGTCAGGGTGGTCACCTCCGCGAGCCCGAGCGCGCCGCCGTAGAGGCGCGTGCAGTCCTGGACCGGGCGCCAGAGGCTGCCCTCGCGCACCAGCATGGCACCGGCCGGCCGGGCCCCGCCCGCATCGATCAACAGCGGGTTGGCGGGGTGGGGACGCCAGGGCCCGAGCAGGTCGTCCGCCAGGAACAGACCCAGCATGTCCGAGTGCGCGCCCGCGCCGTCGTGCAGGGTCGCGAACATCCACCAGCGGCCCTCGAAATGGATCGGCGTCGCGTCGCTCGCCACAATGCCGGTGAGGAGGTCGCGCTCGCGCACCCAGCGGTGGGGATAGGGGTCGGCCCGGTAGAGCGAGACCGTACGGTTCTGCGAGGTCTCGGGGATCATCCAGACCGCGCCGCCATGGGCGAAGACGAAGGGGTAGGAGAGGTGGAAGGGTTCCTCCAGCACCGGCGTCGGGACGCCGAGCGGGCCTTCGGGTCCGAAAGCGACGGCCGAGATCACGCCCTTGTTCGTGCGGTGGTCGAGATCCTCCACGAAGAGGTGGGTCCGCCCCTGCCAATGGAACAGGAAGGGGTCCGCGTAGAAGCGGTGGCCGGGGTCGGGCAGTACCCGCCAGGGCTCTCCGCCCAGCGAACCGCTGTCCCAGACCGTCGCGCCCCGGCTGTAGCGCCATCCGGTGCGCCAGTGGGGCGCGTAGAAGCAGAGATGATAGAGCCGTCGCGCCACGGTGCGCGCCAGCCGGCGCAGGGCGTGTGCGGCGAGCGGGCGACCCCGGTCCGGGCGCGGCACGGCCGTAGCCGAGGGTGCGGGGCGTTGGAGGGCCGAGACGAGGATTGGCGCGAGGCGCGCCGTCACGGCCTCGTAGGCCTCGCAAAGGTTTGCGGCCGCCTCGACGGAGGGACGCCCGCAGGCGAGAACCGCGCCACCGGCCACGATCTCGACCAGCGGCGCGCCGCCGCGCAGCAGCGCCTGCAGCAGGCCGGCCTCGCCGGGGCGGCCGTCGAACAGGATGGTCCAGGCCGTATCGCCCGCCTCCGCGGCGCCCGGCAGCGCGATGCGGACGGAGCCGGTGCCGTCGTCCTCGGGCAGCGCCGCCGCGGCGGGGTCCACCCGCTCGCTCGAACGCGGGCCGGGGCGGGGCTGGATCAGGCGCTCCAGCGTGAACAGGGTTTCCATCCCGGCAGGCGCCCGATCGCCCCCGGTCCAGGCGATACGGGGGTCCAGGCCCGCGGCCCGCAGCCCCGCGGCAAGGCGCAGGTGCCAGTGCCGGAGCCCGCCGCGCGGCAGGCAGAGCACCGGAGCGGCGCGGCGACCCGGACCGATCCCGTGGTCGATGAAGGACTGTTCGATCGTCACCCCTCAGGCGGATAGCATCGCGGGGATCCTTTCTGAAGCCCCCGACACATCGAATGCACAACGCAATATTCGGGATGAAACCTGTATTCTACTCGTAGCGCGACCGCCGAAGACATCATACGCGGCGCGCGGCCGCGATGCGCTCGCGCAGGAGGGCGTCGTAGGCCTCGGCCATCGCATCGACCGGGAAGCGCCCGGCCAGGCCGCGTCCGCTGCGGACGAGGCGGGCGGCCAGTTCCGGATCGCGTTCCAGACGCCGCACGGCCTGCGCGAGGGCGGCGTCGTCCTCGGCGTCGGCGAACAGGGCGCAGGGGCCGTCCCGCGTCGCCAGAACCTCGCGCAGCACCGGCAGGGCGTTGGCGACCACCGGCACGCCGGCCTGCGCCGCCTCCACCGCGGCGAGGCCGAAGGTCTCGGCCCGGGAGGGGAAGACGAAGACGTCGAGCGCGCGCAGGAAGTCGCCGACCCGCTCCGGCGGCAGCTCGCCGACGAGGTGCAGGCGCGCGCCGCAGCCGAGTTCCTCCGCGAGGCCGGCCAGCGCGTCGCGCTCCGCGCCCTGGCCGGCCAGCGCGAGGTGCCGGGCGGGATCGTGCGGCAGCAGGCGCACGGCCGCCGCGAGGTTCTTCAGGGGATGCAGGCGGGCGACGC
>NZ_LSIX01000338.1:0-508 GCF_001556475.1 Methylobacterium sp. CCH5-D2
GCCGGCACGCCCTTCTCCATCGAGATGCTGATGTCGGTCGCCACCGCGGGGGCGCTCGCCATCCACGCCGCCGAGGAGGCCGCCATCGTCGTGCTGCTCTTCACGGTCGGCGAGATGCTGGAGGTCGTGGCGGCGGGCCGGGCGCGCGCCGGGATCAAGGCGCTCGCCGCCCTGGTGCCGAAGACCGCCCGCCTCGTCGACGGGCCCGACGGCGCCATCCGCGAGGTGCCCGCGGCGTCGCTGGCCATCGGGCAGGTCGTCGTCGTGAGGCCGGGCGACCGCGTGCCCGCCGACGGCGTGATCACCGACGGCGCGTCGAGCCTCGACGAGTCCCCCATCACCGGCGAGTCGGTCCCGAAGCCCAAGGAGGTCGGCGACCCGGTCTTCGCGGGCAGCGTCAACGCCGACGGCGCGCTGCAGGTCCGGGTCACCAAGACGGCGGCCGACAACACGGTCGCCCGCATCCTGCACCTCGTCGAGGAGGCGCAGGCGTCGAAGTCGCCCACGG
>NZ_LSIX01000339.1:0-8812 GCF_001556475.1 Methylobacterium sp. CCH5-D2
GGGAGGACGGGTCGTGGCCGGCGATCTGCGCGGTCTCCAGCCACACGGCGACCTGCGCTAGGCCGATGCAGGCCAGCACGATTAGCGCCGGCCGCAGCCAGAACTGGTCGCCCAGGAACTCGATCCAGGCTCGTACCCTTGCCCTCATCGGCAACCTCTTTCCCTGCTGCCCGGGCGTTGGCGACCCGCTCTACCCGGGCCCTACCCATGCCCCCGTCCCGGCTCAGGCAAGGTCTCGCCGCGTGCGATGTTCCCTCGGGGTGGCAACCAGGAGGACGAGAGCCCCGGCCACCATGCAGGCGACCGAGCCGGCGAGCACGCCGATCTTGACCTCGGCCTCCAGGGCCGGGGCTTCCGCGAAGGCCAGCAGGCCGATGAACAGGCTCATGGTGAAGCCGACCCCGCAGAGAAGCGAGACGCCGTAGACCTGCGCCCAGGTCGCATGGGCCGGGCGCTGCGCCAGCCCGAGCCTCACCGCGGCCAGCACGAGCCCGAACACGCCGGCCTGCTTGCCGAGGAACAGGCCGAGCGCCACGCCGAGCGTCACCGGGTCGAGCAGCATGTGCGGGGTGAACCCGGCCAGCGACACGCCGGCGTTGGCGAAGCCGAAGACCGGCAGGATCAGGTAGGCTGACCACGGCTGGATCGCGTGTTCGAGGATGTGCAGCGGCGAAATCGGGTCGTCGGGCTTGCCGACGCTCAGCCGCAACGGCGCCGTCATGGCGAGCAGCACCCCGGCGACGGTGGCGTGCACCCCCGACTTGAGCACGAGGATCCAGAGGACGACGCCGAGCAGGAGGTAGGGCCAGAGGCGCGCCACGCCGGCCTTGTTCAGCCCGTAGAGCACGGCGAGGACCAGAGCGGCGCCGCCCAGCATCGGCAGCGACAGGTCGGCGGTGTAGAACACCGCGATGATGAGCACCGCGCCGAGGTCGTCGAGGATGGCGAGCGCCGTCAGGAAGACCTTCAGCGACACCGGTACCCGCGATCCCAGCAGCGCCAGCACGCCGAGGGCGAAGGCGATGTCGGTGGCGGCCGGGATCGCCCAGCCCCGCAGCGTCTCGGGCGAGGACCAGTTCACGGCGACGTAGACGAGGGCCGGGGCGGCCATGCCCCCCGCCGCGGCCAGCCCCGGCAGCACCCGGTCTGGCCAGGTGCGCAGGCGACCGTCCAGCATCTCGCGCTTGATCTCCAGCCCTACGAGCAGGAAGAACACCGCCATCAGGGCGTCGTTGATCCAGTGCAGCACGCTGAGCGGGCCGAGATAGGCCTTGAGCACGGCGAAGTAGGTGTCGGCGAGCGGAGAGTTCGCCACCACGAGCGCGAGCACTGCGCTCGCCATCAGGACGAGGCCGCCGCCGGCCTCGCTGACGAGCGTGTCGCGCAGGGCTGACATCGGACGGCGGCGGGGCCGCGCAACGGCATGGGGGGAGGACGACACGGGCACGGGTCTCCGGCGCTGGCGGCCCGACCAGCGCTCGTCCTGCCGGTCCGACCGAAGGACCGCGCACCCTGAGGGGGGCTATCGCACCGAAGCCCGGCAGGCACAACCTACGCCTCACCGGATCCATAAGGCGGGTACGACGGCCGGCGACCCGTTCAGGTTACCGGAACCGCGTCCGCGTTACGTGTTTCGCAAACCGAGACCCGCGAGCGAGCATTTCCAGGCGCATGACACACCTGACCGAGAGGCTTCGGACCCTGTACGAGGGCGACACCGACCGCGCCCACCGCTTCCGCTACGGCCTGCTCGCCTTCGACCTCGCGACTCTCCTCTTCATCGTGGTCTCCTCGTTCATGCCGCGCGAACCGCTTGTCGAGGGCGTCGACGTGCTGATCGGGGCGGCGGTGACCGCGGACTTTCTGTCCCGGCTGGCCATCTGCCCGCGGCCGGGCCGCGAGTTCCTGCGTCCGACCACATGGGCCGACCTCGCCGCCATCGCCTCGTTCCTGGCGCCCATCGTCGGCGAGGGCGCGGGCTTCCTGCGCATCCTGCGCACCCTGCGGCTGCTGCGCACCTACCAGTTGCTCGACCGCCTGCGCGCCGACTTCCCGTTCTTCCGCCGCAACGAGGAGGTGATCATCGCGGCGGTGAACCTCGCGGTGTTCGTGTTCGTGATGACTGGCATCGTCTTCGCCACGCAGCACGGGCGCAACCCGGCCATCGGCAACTACGTCGACGCGCTCTACTTCACGGTCACGTCACTGACGACGACGGGCTACGGCGACGTCACCCTGCACGGGACCGGCGGCCGTCTCGTCTCGGTCGTGGTGATGATCTGCGGCGTCACGCTGTTCCTGCGCCTCGCCCAGGTGCTGTTCCGGCCCTACAAGGTGCGCTTCCCCTGCCCGACCTGCGGCCTGCAGCGGCACGAGACGGACGCTGTGCACTGCAAGGCCTGCGGCACCGGCCTCAACATCCCCGACGAGGGCGCCTACTGAGGCGGGCGCTCAAGCGCGTTCCTCCCCATCGGCCGCCTTCTCCTCCCGCATGACCTGCCAACGCGCCCGCGGGGGATTCCGGCTGGCGGGCCAGCCCTCGCGCTGGCGCGAACGGTCGCCGTCGGTCTCCTCGGTCTGGTCGTGGAACAGCACCTGGCTGGTCGGGTATGGCAGGTCGATGCCGGCGGCGGTGAGCGCGTCCTTGACGTTGGCGATGGCGTGATCGAGGGCGTCGACGGCGTCGCGCCGCCGGGGCGGGTCGATCCAGAGTCGTGCCGTCATGTCGACGCCCGCTGCGCCCAGGCCCGTGACCAGGGCCTCGGGCGGCGGGTCGGCCAGCACGCCCTCGGTTCCCCTCAGCGCCTCGACGATGACCCGGCGCGCCTCGCGGATGTCGTCGCCGTTGCCGATGGTGAGCGGGAAGGCGAGGCGTCGTTTGTCATGCGCGGTGATGACCGTGATCTTGTCCACGAATAGCGTGGCGTTCGGGATCAGCACGCGTTGATTGTCATAGGTGCGCAGCACCGTGGCCCGCACCCAGACGTCCTCGACGGTGCCCTCGTGCGATCCGGCCCGGATCTGGTCGCCGATGACGAAGGGCCGAGTCAGCAGGATCAGGATGCCGGCGAGCAGGTTCTGGAGGACGTCGCGGAAAGCGAAGCCGATGGCGACGCCGCCGATGCCGAGCAGGTTGAACAGGTCGGCGGCCGAGACGGACGGGAAGGCCACGGACGCGGCCACCAGGAACGCCACGAGGACGGTTACCCCGCCCGCGATGCGGCCCAGCACCGCCGCCGAGCCCGGCGAAGCGTCGCGCATCGCGGCCGCCCGGCGCACCGCGGCTCGCACGCCGCGTGCGACGAGCAGGCCGAGACCGAACAGGATGACTGCGACGGCGAGCCCCGGCAGGAGGGCCACGGCCGAGCGACCGAGTTCTTCGAGCCGCCCGAGCGCTTCGGAAAAGATCATGGGGTACCAGGGAGCAAGGGAAAGCCGCCGGAGGCGGTCGGGCCATCCGGCGGCGCATGGTCACCCGCGGCGGCTTCGAGCCGCCGCGGAGCGGGCGGGTTCCAGGGTCAGCGGCGCGGGCCGCCGGTGGTCTGGCCGTACTGCTGCCCGCCGAACCTGCTGCGCGAGGGCATGCCGGCATTGCCGCGACTGGCCGAACCCTGCCGCATGTGGCGATGGCGCATCATCCGATGGCGTCGCATCTCACGACGCGACATGCGGACCTGGACGATATCGCTGCCGTTCGAGGCCGCCACACCGGCGGCGTTCATGTGGAGGGCCGACGACGGCAGGGTCGAAGCGGCGAGGCCGAGGCCGGCCAGCAGCGCCGCGGCGAGGAGGGTATGCTTCATGATGGTCTCTCCTTCGATGTGTCGGGTCAGCTCTTCTTCTTCGAGTATTCGAACTTCGGCGCGTTCTTGAGGGTGTCCTTATCGGTGTCGGCGTGGACCGCCCATTTGCCGTCCTTGTTGCTGATGGCCAGCGTCGCGGGGTCGAGCACGACGTAGCTCTCGCCCAGCCCAAGGAAGCCGCCGACGCCGACGACGACGCCGGTCAGCGTCTTGCCGTTCTCGATCACGAGATCCTCGACCTCGCCGACGGTCTCGTTCTTGTTGTTGTAGACGGTGGTGCCGACGAGCTTCGACGACATCACGTCGGCGGGCTTCACCGTGACGTACTTGAGCTTCACCGTCGCGGTGTCGGCCATCTTCATGCCGGTGCCGGCATCGGTGGCGGCGGGCATCGCCGTGCCGGGGGCCGGTGCCGACGGCGTCGTCTGGGCCAGGGCAGGCACGGACATGCAGGCGATGGCAAGTGCGGCGAGGACGGTGTTCTTCACGCTGGAAACTCCCTGAGCCATGCCTCCGACGGCCGGGCCTGGGCCCGTCGGCGGAGGGCTGCGGCGCGTCCCCCTCGGACGCGTGATCGCGGTCGGTAACGTGCGATGCCGGAAACCGTTCAGCGGCGGTTCATCCATACGGGAGCCACCGGCCGGCCACGTGCGACCGGAACACCGCCTTCGAGCGGCTGGTGCGGGCCAGCGGGGTTTCACGTCCTGTCCCGCCAGGAACCAAGCCGTGCGGGGAATGCTTGCAGTCCGGCATGCCCGTAGCACGGGCGCACAGATACGGAGCGAGGCATCTTGATGACCGCCCATCGACTTCTCCCGTCCGGTCGTACCGCGGCCATCCTGCTTGCCGGCGCCGTCGCCGTGCTCTCGGGTGTCGTGACTTCGGCGCTGCCGGCCGCCGCGCAGTCGGCCGGCAGCGCCATCGACCAGCCGACGGCCGGAACCCTTCCGCCCGGGACGTCGACGGTGAAGGACAAGGACAATGGCGCCGCGCCGCGCGACCAGTCGTCCGGCCAGGTCGCTCCGCCGAGCGCCATCCAGTCCTCGACGGACGTGATGAAGTCGGGTGGGGCGGTCCAGATCAAGGGCGAGGGAGGCGGGACGAACCCGGTCAAGCACCTGCCCAAGGACATGCGCTGACGACCGGTTCCCGCGCCCGTGCGGGCCGGCGTCCCGACTTGCCCGACGCGGTGGCGCAGCCCACGGTCGAGGATCCGAAAGGTCCCCGTCGATGTTCTTCGACACTTGGCACGGCCTGCTCCGGGTCGTGGTCGTCGGGCCGCTGGCCTACCTGGCCCTCGTGCTGTTCCTCAGGATCTCCGGCAAGCGCACCCTGACCAAGCTCAACGCCTTCGACCTCGTCGTGACCGTGGCGCTCGGCTCGACGTTGTCCTCCATCGTGCTGACCAAGTCGGTGGCGCTCCTGGAAGGCGTGCTCGCCCTGGGGACGTTGATCGGACTCCAGTTCCTGATCACGTGGTCGAGCGTGCGCTCCCCCAGGGTCAAGGCGGAGCCGACCCTGCTCGCCCATGACGGGCGTTTGGTCGAGGGAGCGATGCGCCGCCAGCGCATGACCCGGGACGACGTCCTCGCGGCGTTGCGCTCCGAGGGGCTCGACGACCTCTCGCAGGCCGCCGCGGTGGTGCTTGAGACCGACGGGTCGATCAGCGTGCTGAAGGCCCTGTCCGGGCGCGGGTACGGGCTGGACGGCGTCTCGCAGCCGGGGGCGGACCAGCCCCGCTCATGACGGCGCTCGCACGCCTCACGGTGACCGTGTTTGCCGGGACCCTCGCTGCCGCGAGTCTCGTTCCGCCGGTTCCGACCGAATGGTGGGCGGTGTGGTTGCTCCTAAAAGGGCGGTTTCGCGGCGGTCTCGGTCGAATGCCTCGACGCCTTCGGCTCAGACCACCACCCTGAGCTCGTACGCCTAAGCCGCCGCGGAAGACCGGGGACGTCGTCGCCGCCAAAGCGTTACTCTCGGCCGTCGGCGCGACCGAACGGGTACAAGCGCGTTGAGCCTACTTACCAAGATGCCCCCGCACCCGCCTGCGGCCTGGGCGGGGGCCGTCCGTGATCTCCATCTTCGACCTCGCCGCCCTGCTGCTGACCCTGTCGGCACTGTTTGGCTGGCTGAACCACCGATTCCTGCGGCTGCCGCATACCATCGGGCTGCTGGTGATGGGACTGCTCGCCTCGCTCGCCCTGGTGGGCCTCGACCTCGCCTTCCCCCAGCAGCACCTCTACGAGGATCTCACGAAGATCCTCCGTCAGGTCGATTTCACCGACGTGGTGATGAACGGCATGCTGGCCTTCCTGCTGTTCGCCGGCGCCATGAGCCTGGACCTGCGGGCGCTCCGCGACCGCGCCTGGGCGGTGGCGACGCTCGCCCTCGTCGGCACGCTGATCTCGACCGCCATCGTGGGCGGCGCCTTCTGGTCCGCGGCTGACGCCCTCGGCCAGCCCGTCCCCCTCGCCTGGGCCCTCGTGTTCGGGGCGCTGATCAGCCCGACCGACCCGGTTGCGGTGCTGGCCACACTCAAGAATGTGAAGGTGCCGGAGGCGCTTGAGGTCGAGATGCAGGGCGAGGCCCTGTTCAACGACGGCATCGGCATCGTACTGTTCACGGTCCTCGTCGCCTTCGCCGCCGGGTCGGGCGTCGAGGCCACGAGCGCCAGCGGCGTTGCCCGCCTTCTTTTGCAGGAGGCCGGCGGTGGGCTCGTTCTCGGCGTGGCCACCGGCTACGTCGCCTACCGCGCCATGCGGGCCATCGACGACTTCCCCGTGGAGGTGCTGATCACCCTCGCGCTCGTCGCCGGCACCTACGCGCTCGCGCAGAAGCTCCACTTCAGCGGCCCGCTCGCAGTGGTCGCGGCGGGGCTGCTCGTCGGCGACCGGGCGCCGCGCGACGCGATGAGCGAGGAGACGCAGGGCTACGTATCCTCGCTCTGGACCCTGATCGACGAGGTGCTGAACTCCGTCTTGTTCCTGCTGATCGGGTTGGAGGTGTTGGTTCTGCGCTTCGAGGCCGGAGGGCTCGTCCTCGCCGCGTGCGCCCTCCCCATCGTGCTGGTCGCGCGGCTCGCGGCGGTCTCGACGCCGCTCCTCGCCTTCCGGTGGGGCGGCAACCTCTCTGCGCGCAACGTGCCGTTCCTGACCTGGGCCGGCGTGCGCGGCGGCATCTCCGTGGCGCTGGCCCTGTCCGTCCCCGAGAGCGACGCCAAGCCGGCCATCCTCGCGGCGACCTACGCGGTGGTGCTGTTCACCATCGTCGTTCAGGGCTCGACGCTGGGCATGGTGGCACGCCGGACACTCAAGGATCTGCCGGAGCGGGACGCCGCCTGACGACGTCGACCGGCCTCGCCACCTTTCCCGAACCCGCCCCTCCGGAGCGCCAGCCATGAAACGGGATGGTTCGACCACCGTCGTCTACGCCGCCCTTGGCGGCAACCTCGCCATCGCCGTGACCAAGTTCGGCGCCGCGCTCTACACCGGGTCGAGCGCCATGTTCACCGAAGCCCTGCACTCCCTCGTCGACACGGTCGACCAGGGCCTGTTGCTTTACGGCATGCACCGGGCGAAGCGACCGCCCGACGAGGCCCACCCGTTCGGCTACGGCCTGGAACTGTACTTCTGGTCCTTCGTCGTCGCCCTGCTGATCTTCAGCCTCGGCGGGGCCTTCGCCATCTACGAGGGCGTCGAGAAGATCCGGCACCCCGAGCCGATCCGCGACGCCTGGGTGAACTACACCGTCCTGGGGCTCGCCGTTGTATTCGAAAGCTACTCGTTCGGCGTAGCGTGGCGCGAGATGCGCAGGCGGCACGCCGATGTCGGGATGTGGTCGGCGTTGCGCCGGTCCAAGGACCCGACCACCTTCACCGTCATCCTGGAGGACGGCGCGGCCCTGACCGGCCTCGTAGTGGCCGCCATCGGCGTGGCGGTGTCCGAGGGGTTCGACGAGCCCCGCGCGGACGGAGTGGCCTCATTCGCCATCGGCCTGCTCCTCGTCGGCGTAGCGGTCGTGCTCGCGCGCGAGACCCGCAGCCTCCTGATCGGTGAGAGCGCTTCTGCGGCGCTCCTCACCAAGGCGCGGGAACTCGTTGCGCAGGACGGTCGGATCGCGCGGATCGAGGATGTGCGCAGCCTGCAGATCGGGACCGACAGCGTGGTGTTGGCCATGGTCCTGGGCTTTCGCGACGGGACCTCCGCCGAGGATCGTGACGCCGTTCTCGACGAGACGCACGGGCGCCTGCGGTCACGCCTGCCGAGCCTCGCCTACGTGTACCTGATGGCGGCCCGCGGCGGGCCGTGAAACTACGGCACAAAGGCGGTCCGTGTCCTTGCATCCCGCGCGGATGAGACGTCGGCGTGACCTCGATGCCCTGAGTGGCAAGACCGGTGGGACGAGAGGGAACCCACCCCTCCGTCGCGGCTTGGGGTCGGGGTGGTATCGGGTCGCGTCCCGGCACAAAGCGGGAACGGCATGCAGGTAACGATGGTCCCCCTCGATCCCCTGGTCCCCACCTTTCGGGAACGCGGCATCGTGGAAGGCGGGGACCGGACGGCGTGACGCTGACCACCCGCATCCTGCTGCTCGTCCTGCTGGCGCTGGCCCCTGCGCTGGCGATCCAGGGCTACAACGAGTACGCCCTGCGCGCGAGCCGCGACGCCGCCATCCGGGTCGATGCGCTCGCGACCGCCCGCGGCGTCGGGCAGACCCTGGCCCAGATCGCCGAGGGCGTTCGCCAAGCCCTCGACTTCGTTTCAGAGGATCCCACCGTCAAGGCCCGGGACGCGGTCGGCTGCACCGCCTATCTCCGTCGCGCTGCCGCGCGGATGCCCAGCGTTCTCGCCTTCGCCCTGGCCGCGCCCGACGGCCGCGTCATCTGCAACAGCCGCGGGGCCGCGCCGGGGTCCTACGGTATGGGGGAGCGCGACTACCACCGCGAGGCGGTGGGCCGGCAGCTCTTCGTGATGGGCGGCTACGCGCGCGGCAAGGCCACCGGACGGGAC
>NZ_LSIX01000340.1:0-1019 GCF_001556475.1 Methylobacterium sp. CCH5-D2
GGCTGCGGCTTCATCGGCTCGGCGCTCGTCCTGCATCTGGTGCAGGATCTCGGGCACGAGGTCGCCACGCTCGACGCGCTCACCTACGCGGCCAACCCGGTCTCGCTGCAGCCGCTGGCCGAGGATCCGCGCCACCGCCTGATCGAGGCCGACATCTGCGACGCGGACGCCGTCCAGGCCGCTTTCGCGCAGGTCCGCCCGCAGGCCGTGATGCACCTGGCAGCCGAGAGCCACGTCGACCGCTCGATCACCGGACCGGGTGCCTTCATCCGCACCAACGTGGTCGGCACCCAGGTGATGCTGGACGCCGCACGCCGCCACTACGAGGGCCTCTCCGGCCCGGACTGGGACACCTTCCGCTTCCTGCACGTCTCCACCGACGAGGTCTACGGCTCGCTGCCCCCCGACGCCTTCTTCACGGAAGCGAGCCGCTACGACCCGCGCTCGCCCTACTCGGCGTCAAAAGCGGCCTCCGACCATCTGGCGCGCGCATGGCACGAGACCTACGGCCTGCCGGTGCTGGTGACGAACTGCTCGAACAACTACGGCCCGCGCCACTTCCCCGAGAAGCTGATCCCGCTGATGATCCTGAACGCGCTGGAGGGTCGGCCGCTGCCGGTCTACGGCGACGGCCTGAACGAGCGCGACTGGATCCACGTAGAGGATCACGCCAGGGGTCTGGTGGCGGTGCTGGAGCGGGGGCGGATCGGCGAGACCTACCTGCTGGGGGGACGCGCCGTGCGCAACAACCTCGCGGTGGTCGAGGCCCTGTGCGCGGCCTTCGACCGGCTGCGGCCGGAGGGCGCTCCGCACGCGCGCCTGATCACGTTCGTGGCCGACCGTCCGGGCCACGACCGGCGCTACGCGATCGATCCGTCCAAGGCGGAGGCCGAGCTCGGCTGGCGGCCGACCAAGGTGTTCGAAGAAGCGCTGGAGGAGACGGTCCGCTGGTACCTCGCCAACGAGGCCTGGTGGCGCCCGATCCGCGAGGGCCGCTACACCGGCGAGCGCCTCGGCCT
>NZ_LSIX01000341.1:0-257 GCF_001556475.1 Methylobacterium sp. CCH5-D2
CTGCCCGGCGGTGCGGATCGCCATGCCGCCGGCCGCGCACGCCCTGCCGGGGGGCGTGCAGATCTCGCCGCGGCCCGCCGACATCCCGGTGGGGCAGGGGGAGAGCGCGATCTGCTTCGCCTATGCCACCGCCGACATGATCTCGCAGCGGGTCGGGCGCGCGGTCTCGCCGCTGGACGTCGCCACCAAGTTCTACTTCGCCGACCCCGAGCGCCTCGCCGCCCTCCAGCTTGTCGAAGTAGGGCTCGTGGCGGGGG
>NZ_LSIX01000342.1:0-1307 GCF_001556475.1 Methylobacterium sp. CCH5-D2
GTGGTCGGGGCGGTCTGGCGGGCGCCCGCGTAGGCGCGGGGGAGGTTCGCGCGGACCAGGTCGGCCATGATCCGGTCGCGGCTGGCGCCCGACTTGCCGCCGAGCACGATCGCCACGATCTGGCGGTCGTTGAGCTTGGCCGCGGTCATCAGGTTGAAGCCGGAATCGCGGGTGTAGCCCGTCTTGATGCCGTCCACGCCCTCGACGGTGCCGACGAGCCGGTTGTGGTTGCCGATGACCCGGCCCCGGAAGGCGAAGGAGCGGGTCTGGAAGTAGCGGTAGTAGCGCGGGAAGCGGTCCTGGATCGCGCGGGCGAGCACCGTGAGGTCGCGCGCCGTGGTGATCTGGTCGGCGTCCGGCAGGCCCGACGCGTTGGCGTAGGTGGTGCGGCTCATGCCGAGCGCGCGGGCCTTGGCCGTCATCGCCTGGGCGAAGCGCTCCTCGGAGCCGGAGATGTTCTCGCCGATGGCGCAGGCCACGTCGTTGGCCGACTTCGTGACGAGCGCCTTGATCGCGTCCTCGACCGTGATGGTCGAGCCGGGGCGCAGGCCCAGCTTCGAGGGCGCCTGCGCGGCGGCCCGGGCCGAGATGGAGAGTTCGGAATCGAGCGCGAAGCGGCCCCGCTCCATCTGCTCGAAGAGCATGTAGAGGGTCATCACCTTCGTGATCGAGGCGGGGTGGCGCAGCGCGTCCTCGTTGACCGCGTGCAGCGTCTTGCCGCTCTTCACGTCCACCACCATCGCGGCGTAGGGCGGGTTGTAGCCGCCGCCCGCCCGGGCGTGGTGGCCGCGGCGGCGCGCCTCCGCCGGGGAGGCCAGGGCGGTCAGCACCGCGGCGGCCGCGAGGGTGGCGGCCAGGGCCGGTGCCGTCCGGGAGCGGCTCTGTACGCTACGCATCACGAGTGATCGCCCTCGACGACCGGCGCGCGGCCGGTCCGCATCATGGTGTGGAGGCGGGCCCGCCGGGATCGTGTCCGTGGCACCGCTGCATCGTCAGGAGATTAGGAAGCCGCGGTTACGCCGCGGTTAATGCGATCGCACCGCCGACGGCAGATCGCGTGGCGCACCCGTGCCTTGACCGAAATGCCGCACTGCACGGAGCGACCGGTGCGAGGCCTCGCGGCGATGCCGGCCGGCCCGTGAAACGCCACGGAACGCCGGTCCCTCTTCGGCGGACGGGGCGGTTGCGCAGCGGGATTCCGGGGTGGATCGAGCGCGGGTCCCCTCCCCCGCGCGGCAGGGCGATCGCATATGCCGAGCGAGCCTAACCCCGGTCAGGCGTGGGTCCCCTCTCCCATAGGGAGAGGT
>NZ_LSIX01000343.1:0-13854 GCF_001556475.1 Methylobacterium sp. CCH5-D2
CCGCCGTGACCGCGCCGCCGATCTCGGCGATGCGCGCCAATTCGGCCCGGGTCTGCGCCTTGAGCTCCGCGACGCGGGCCTCGATCACCGTCGAGCCGTCGAAGATGTCGTCGTATTCCAGGAGGTCCGTCTCGAAGGCGAGGATCTGCTGCATGCGCATGGACCATTGCTGGTCCCAAGGGCGGGGCAGGCCCAGCGCCTCGTTCCAGGCGGGCAGCTGCACGGCCCGCGCCCGGGCGCGCTTGGAGAGCGTCACCGCCAGCATCTCGATCAGGATGCGGTGGACATTGTTTTCGGGCTGCTGTTCCGTCAGTCCGAGGCTGTTGACCTGCACGCCGTACCGAAAGATCCGCTTCTTGGCGTCCGTGATGCCGTAGCGCTCCTGGGCGATCTCGTCCCAGAGCTCGGCGAACGCCCGCATCTTGCAGATCTCGGTGACGAACCGCATGCCGGCGTTCACGAAGAACGAGATCCGGCTGAACACGTCGGCGAAGCTGGCCTCGTCGAAATCGGGGTCGTCCCGCACCGTGTCGAGCACCGCGATCGCGATGGCGAGCGCGTAGGACAGCTCCTGCACCGGCGTCGCCCCCGCCTCCTGCAGGTGGTAGGAGCAGACGTTCATCGGGTTCCACTTCGGCACGTTCCGGGTCGTGAACAGGATCACGTCCTTGGTGAGCCGCAGCGAGGGCGCGGGCGGGAACACGTAGGTGCCGCGCGAGAGGTACTCCTTGATGATGTCGTTCTGGGTCGTGCCCTGCAGGGCGGCGAGCGGCGCGCCCTGCTCCTCGGCCACCGCGAGGTAGAGCGACAGCAGCCACGGCGCCGTGGCGTTGATCGTCATCGAGGTGTTCATCTGGGCGAGCGGGATCTGGTCGAACAGCGCCCGCATATCGCCCAGATGCGCGATCGAGACGCCGACCTTGCCGACCTCGCCGCGCGACAGCTCGTGGTCCGGGTCGTAGCCGGTCTGGGTCGGCAGATCGAAGGCGACCGAGAGGCCGGTCTGCCCCTTGGCGAGGTTGCCCCGGTAGAGTTCGTTCGAGGCCGCCGCCGTGGAATGGCCCGCATAGGTGCGGATGATCCAGGGCTTGTCGCGCTTGGTCTCCGCCGGCTTGGTCTCGGCGACAGCTGCCTGCCCGCTCATTCTCGTCCGCTCCCGATCTTGGTCGCGCGGGCAAAACCCCGCCCGCGGGCGGGGGCCGACGCATCTTTGGGCCGTAACCTAGAGCGGATTCCGCCGGGACGGAATCGACTTTCCTTGCCCGGTCCCGCGCGTTTTCTTCAACATTGGTCCTATGCGCCCGCTCCGCCCGGGTGCGGCGGATGATCGTCGGTTGGTATAAGGTCTACCAAGATTTCGGTGCCGCGCGGGCCGTCGGATCGCGGGTGGCGGCGTCCGAATAGCGGCGGACAGCGGAATAATTCTGCAGTGCACCGCAAATTGGATTTGATTCCGCCCGGCCCGCGCAGGGGGCGGGCCCCGAAAATCGGTTCTATCCTGCCGTGTTGGCCTTTCGGCCCACTTGGAGGCTTACCGCATCGCAGCTATAGCGCAGGAGAGCGAGAGCGCGGCCCTTTGCGAGAGGAACCGCGCCGGACCGACGAGGAGAACGACCATGGCAGCCAGCGCGGCGGTGCAGACGGGGACCGAGGTCAAGGACCTCTACGAGATGGGCGAGATCCCGCCGCTCGGGCACGTGCCGGCCAAGATGTACGCCTGGGCGATCCGGCGCGAGCGCCACGGGCCGCCGGAGCAGTCCCACCAGCTCGAGGTCCTGCCGGTCTGGGAGATCGGCGACGACGAGGTGCTGGTCTACGTCATGGCGGCCGGCATCAACTACAACGGCGTCTGGGCGGGGCTCGGCGAGCCGATCTCGCCCTTCGACGTGCACAAGGGCGCGTACCACATCGCGGGCTCGGACGCGTCGGGCATCGTCTGGAAGGTCGGCGCCAAGGTGAAGCGCTGGAAGGTCGGCGACGAGGTCATCATCCACTGCAACCAGGACGACGGCGACGACGAGGAGTGCAACGGCGGCGACCCGATGTTCTCGCCGACCCAGCGCATCTGGGGCTACGAGACCGGCGACGGCTCCTTCGCGCAGTTCTGCCGGGTGCAGTCGCGCCAGCTCATGGTGCGCCCGAAGCACCTCACCTGGGAGGAGGCGGCCTGCTACACGCTGACGCTCGCCACCGCCTACCGCATGCTGTTCGGCCACGCGCCCCACACCGTGCGCCCGGGCCAGAACGTGCTGATCTGGGGCGCGTCGGGCGGCCTCGGCGTGTTCGGCGTGCAGCTCTGCGCGGCGTCCGGCGCCAACGCCATCGCGGTCATCTCGGACGAGTCGAAGCGCGACTACGTGATGAGCCTGGGCGCCAAGGGCGTCATCAACCGCAAGGACTTCGATTGCTGGGGCCAGCTGCCGAAGGTCAACAGCCCCGAGCACCATGCCTGGACCAAGGAAGCCCGCAAGTTTGGCAAGGCGATCTGGGACATCACGGGCAAGCAGGACGTCGACATCGTGTTCGAGCATCCCGGCGAGGCGACCTTCCCGGTCTCGGCGCTGGTGGTGAAGCGCGGCGGCATGGTGGTGTTCTGCGCGGGCACCACGGGCTTCAACATCACCTTCGACGCCCGCTACGTCTGGATGCGGCAGAAGCGCATCCAGGGCTCGCACTTCGCCCACCTGAAGCAGGCATCCGCCGCCAACCAGTTCGTGCTCGACCGCCGCATCGACCCCTGCATGAGCGAGGTCTTCCCCTGGGACAAGATCCCTCAGGCCCACACCAAGATGTGGAAGAACCAGCACCCGCCGGGCAACATGGCCTGCCTCGTCAATTCGCCGCGCGCCGGCTTGCGCACGGTCGAGGACGTGATCGAGGCGGGGCCGCTGCGCCGCTGAGAGCAGGCTGCCGAACCTGACGACGAAGGCCCTCGTCCCGCCCGGGACGGGGGCCTTTCCGCGTCATGGGCCCCTCAGCGGCAGGACCGGCCGTGCGCTTCGCCCCCTTGCCTTCGCCCGGCCGGAGCGCGACAAGAGCGCGCATCCTGCGAGGAACCTGAGCTTGGCTGGCGACGACGACGCTTACGTGTACGACGAGGCGACCGGCGAGTGGCGCCCGCCCAGCGCGGTAGCGCAGGCCCCCGCGCGCCCGGAGGTTCGCGACGCCTCCGGCAACCTGCTCGCCGACGGGGACGCCGTCACGCTGATCAAGGACCTCAAGGTCAAGGGCGCCGGCCAGACCCTGAAGCAGGGCACGGTGATCCGCGCGATCCGCCTGACCGACGACCCCGCGGAGATCGACTGCCGCCACGAGACGATCAAGGGCCTCGTCCTGCGCACCGAGTTCGTGCGCAAGCGCTGAGTGCGTCAGCGCCGCCGCGGCTCCTCCTGCGGCAGGTGGCGCCCGTAGGTCTCCTGCTTGCTCTCGCGCTCCTTGATCAGGTCGGCGTAGGCCTGCCGCATCTCCGGCGACACCGCCACAGACTTGCCCTTCAGCGGCTTGCGCTTGGGCGCCCGCTTGAAGGTGTTGTCGCTCTCGCTCATGCCTGCCCCCTCCGCTCGGAGCCGGCAGGATAGCGCCATCCCGCGACGCGGGCGAGACGGTCCTCAGGCGCGCGGCACCGGCTCGATGCCGCCGCGGTCGAGCTTGGCCAGGGCCGCCGTCACGCTCTCGCCGCCGATGACGAGGTCGGGGGCGATCTCGGCGAGCGGCACCAGCACGAAGGCGCGCTCGCGGACGAAGCGGTGCGGCAGGATCAGGCGCTCGTCCGCCACCGTCGCCCCTTCGTAGGAGAGCACGTCGATGTCGATCACCCGCGGGCCCCAGCGGCGCTCGCGCACCCGGCCGAGCGCGCGCTCGACGTCGAGGCAGGCGTCGAGGAGCGCGTGCGGGTCGAGGTCGGTCTCGACTCCGAGCGCCCCGTTGAGGAACCAGTCCTGGTCGGTGTCGCCCCAGGGGGGCGTGCGGTAATCGGCCGAGCGCGCGGTGACGCGGATGCCGGGGCGTGCGTCGAGGCCCGCCACAGCGGCGTCGAGCATCGCGGCCTTGTCGCCGATATTGCTGCCGATCCCCAGATAGGCCTGCGTCACGGGCGCGTCTCCCGCTGGCGGGTGATCGAGACGCCGACGCTGTCGAGGATCGCCGGCACCGGCGCGCTCGGCTTGTCGACCGCCACCGTGATCGCCCGGATCCGCGGGAAGCCCGCCAGGATCTCGGCGGCGACCGTCTCGGCGAGTGCCTCGATCAGAGCGAAGCGCCGCTCGGTCGCGACCGCGACGACGATCGCCGTGAGGTCGGCGTAGCTCACGGTCTCGGCGACGTCGTCGCTCCGGCCCGCCGCGGCGAGGTCGAGTTCAACGTCCAGCGAGATGTAGAAGCGCTGGCCGAGCCGCGCCTCCTCGGGCAGCACCCCGTGGCGGCCGTAGACGGCGATCCGGCTCACCCGGATATGATCGCTCACGCGCGCGTCTCCGGCCGCATCACCGCGTCGACCACGCGCATCGCGTCGACGTGGGCGGCGACGTCGTGCACCCGGACGATGTCGGCCCCGAGGGTCGCTGCCAGCGCGTGGGCCGCGAGCGAGCCGTGCAGCCGGTCGGCGGGCCGGGTCTCGCGGTCGTGCAGGCGCCCGAGCAGGGATTTGCGCGAGACGCCGACCAGCAGCGGGAAGCCCAGCGCCCGGATCTCGGGCAGCCGGCGCAGGGATTCGAGGTGCTGCTCCCAGCTCTTGCCGAAGCCGATGCCGGGGTCGAGCACGATGTCGGCCTCCAGGATGCCGGCGGCCCGCGCGATGCCGAGCGAGCGCTCGAAGAAGCGCAGCATGTCGGCGACGATGTCGATCGCCGGGTCGATCGTCTCGCGGTTGTGCATCACGATCACGGGCGCGCCGTGCTCGGCCGCGACCCGGGCGATGTCGGGCTCGCGCTGCAGGCCCCAGACGTCGTTGACGATCGTGGCGCCCGCCTCCAGCGCGGCCTTGGCGGTCGAGGCCTTGTAGGTGTCGATCGAGATCGGCACGCTGAGCCCCGGCGCCAGCGCCCGGATCACCGGCAGGACGCGGGCCTGCTCCTCCGCGGCGGGCACCGGCGTGTGGCCAGGCCTCGTCGACTCGCCGCCGATGTCGAGGATCGCGGCGCCCTCCCCGACCAGCCTCTCGGCCTGCCCGCGGGCCGCCGCCTCGCCCTGGAACAGGCCGCCGTCCGAGAAGGAATCCGGGGTGACGTTGAGGATGCCCATCACCAGCGTGCGCCGCCCGAGGCCGGGCAGCAGGCGGGCGAGGGCGGATTGCGTCTGGCTCACGCGGGCAGGTCCTGGCTCGAGTCCCGGCTGACGGGAGCCCGGGTTTGTCAGAGGCTCCGCCCGCGCGCAACAGGATCGGTTCAGCGGTTCATGGTGCGGAAGCGGCAGACCCTGCCGGTATCCGTAAAGCCCGCCGGGCAGCGGCCGACGCAGGCGCCGGCCGCGTATTTCAGCGGCGGCCGGCAATAGCTCTGCTTGAAACGGGTGTCGCCCCGGTCGCGCGGCGCGGCCTCGGCTATTGCGAGGGGAAGGACGGCGAGCGCGAGGGCGAGCAGGCGGCGGGACATCGGGGGCTCCGGACCGGATCGTCCGTCAACGCCGGTGCCCGGGTTTCGCTGCGGGATCGGCCGGATGTCCGTCGATGCCGGTAGGCGCCCGGGACCGCCTGTGACATGGTGCCGGCCGATGCCGATACCGGGCATGCGTGAGGTCGCCGCGATGGCCATCGGTCCCGTCACCCTGTCCGGGCGGCATGTCGAACTCGTCCCGCTGTCGCCCGCGCACGCCGACGCCCTCGCCGAGGCGGTGCGGGACGGCGAGGTCTGGCGGCTCTGGTACACGGCCGTGCCCGCGCCGGAGCGGATGGCGGCCGAGATCGACCGTCGCCTCGGCCTGCAGGCGGCGGGCTCCATGCTCCCCTTCACGGTGCTGGACGGCCCCGGGGGCCGGCCGGTCGGCATGACCACCTACATGAACATCGAGCCCGCCGGGCCGCGCCTGGAGATCGGCTCGACGTGGTACGCCGCCCGCGTCCAGCGCACGCCGCTCAACACCGAGGCCAAGCGCCTGCTGCTGGCGCACGCCTTCGACGGCCTCGGCTGCCTCGCCGTCGAGTTCCGCACGCATGTGATGAACCACGCGAGCCGGCGCGCCATCGAGCGCCTGGGGGCCCGGCTCGACGGCATCCTGCGCCATCACCAGCGCCTGGCGGACGGCTCGTTGCGCGACACCTGCGTCTACAGCGTCACGGCGCCCGAATGGCCCACGGTGCGCGCCCACCTGACGTGGCAGTTGGAGAGGCCGCGCTGAGCCGGCCACGGGGCGAAGGCCCGCGGCCGAGAAGGCCTCAGCCCCGGTAGCAGCGGATCTCCGCCTCGGCCTGGGCCCGGCGCAGGTCCGCCACCTTGTCGTCGAAGACCTTGGTGGAGCGGAACTCGTTCGAGCGCTGGCCGATGCCCTGGCGCATCGACAGGATCGTGCTCGCCTGCACGTACTTGTCGTAGGGCAGGATCGCGGCGAGCTGGTCGAGCGAGCACGCGCATTTCTGCATGTTCTCGCGGGTCTGGCCGTTGGCCGCCATGCAGGCAAAGACGTAGTCGACGCGCGCGTCGGTCGGATAGTCGTTCTCCTCGGCGCGCGCCGCGAGGGTGAGCCCCGCCAGCGCCAGCACCGCGAGGGCCGCGCCCTCAACCCGCCTTCTGATCATAGCTCAGCTTCTCTTCCAGCAGCTCGCCGCCCTCGGGCGTCTTCGACTGCGCCTCGATCGAGACGATCTCGCCGGGAACGCTCGGGGCCGTGACGAAGGTGTAGGTCATGTTGGCCATGCCGCGCATGCGCTCGGTCATCGCATCGCCCTCGAAGGGCTTGGTCTCGACGCGCCAGGCATCGACCTCGCGCCCGCCCACCGTGACCTTGGTGGCCGTCACCGTGGCCCGGTCGCGCAGGCCCTTGCGGATGGCGTTCTTCAGGTAGCGCGGGTTGGCCTCCAGCACCTTGGCGAGGCCGCGCAGGTGGTTCTCGAGGAACAGCGAGATCACCGGATTGCCCGGCATGTCCTCGAACGGGCCGGCGGGAACGCGGTTCATGCCGGAGAACATCTCGACGCGGATGTTGCGGGCGGCGGCGTCCTTCTGATCGTTGGCCGCCTCGACCCGGAAGGTGATCGTGTCGTTGAGCGGCGGCCCGAACGGCCCCTTGCTGATCCCGGAGCGGCGCAGGTAATCGTAGGTGAGGGTCGAGCCCGGGCCCACGTTCTTCATCTGCGGCTGCTCGAAGAGCAGGTCGGCGGCACTGGGCGGCGCGGCCGCGTTCACCTGTGTGGGCGCCGGAGCGTCCTCGGCAGAAGCCGGGGCCGCGGCGAGCGCGAGAGCCAGGACCGAAATCGCGAGACGCGTCACAGCGGGGCTTCCTCCTTGAGCGGTGAGCGGACGTTGCTGCCGATCGTCCGGTAGACGTAGTCGGGCGGGTTCTCGGCGGCCTCCTCGACCGCGAGCGCCCGCACCTTGGCGTGGAGCGGCGAGAGCGAGCAGGCCGGGTCGGTGGCCGCCGCGTCGCCGGCCAGCGCCAGCGCCTGGCAGCGGCAGCCGCCCCAATCCTTCTCGCGCCGGTCGCAGGAGCGGCAGGGCTCCTGCATCCAGTCGGTGCCCCGGTAGGCCGTGAAGGCCGGGGAATCCGCCCAGATCTCGGCGAGCGAATGGTCGGTGACGTACCAGAACTCCAGGTTCGGGATCGTCTCGGCGGCGTGGCAGGGCAGCACCTTGCCCTGGGGCGTCACGTTCATCAGCTTGCGGCCCCAGCCGCCCGCGCAGGCCTTCGGGTACTTCGCGTAGTAGTCCGGCACCACGAGGTCGATGACGAGCTGGCCCTTCAGGCGTTCCCGCGCCGCCTCGACGATGCGGATCGACTGGTCCACCTGGGCCTTGTTCGGCATCAGCGCCGCTCGGTTGACGTAGGCCCAGCCGTAATACTGGGTGTGGGCCACCTCCAGCCGCTTGGCGCCCATCTTCACGGCGAGGTCGATGAAGCCCTCGACCTCGTGGATGTTGCCGCGGTGGATCACCGAGTTCAGCGTCAGCGGCAGGCCGAGCGCGACCACCTTCTCGGCAAACACCATCTTCTGCGGCTGGGCGTTCTTCAGGCCGCCGATCTTCTCGGCGTTTGCCGCGTCCACACCCTGCACCGAGAGCTGCACGTGGTCGAGGCCGACGTCGTAGAGGGCCTGGAGCTTGTCCAGCGCGCCCCCGACGCCCGAGGTGATCAGGTTCGAGTACAGCCCGAGCTTGGCGCAGGTCTGCGTGATCTCGACGATGTCCTGCCGCGCGGTCGGCTCGCCGCCCGAGAGGTGGACGTGCAGCACGCCGAGCGCCGCAGCCTCGGTCAGCACCCGCTGCCAGGTCTGCGTGTCGAGCTCGCGCGAGCGCCGGTCGAGTTCCAGCGGGTTCGAGCAGTAGGGGCAGCGCAGGGGGCAGCGGTGCGTCAGTTCCGCCAGCAGCCCGACGGGGGCCGGGGCGGCCGTCCGCTGCGGCGTGACGGCGTTCATCGTTCCAGGACTCGCTTCTCGGCCAGGTCGTTCAGCATGACGAGGATGTCGGTCTCGATGACCTTCGCGTCGGCCGCGTAGGTCTCGGCCAGCTGCTCGGCGATCCGCGTGACGCTGCGCTGGCCGTCGACCAGCGAAAGCACCGCCACCGCGTTGTCGTCGAGGTCGAAGGTGCGCTCGGGGGCGAGCAGCACGTGCTTGTCGCGGGCCTGATCGAAGCGCATTCGCACGCCGCGGGGCAGGCGCGGCACGTCGCCCGCGACGAGCTTCACCGCGCCGCCGGGCGCCCGCACGGGTGCCGTTTCCTGCACCAGCCCCTCACCCGGTTGCCACGCGTCCGGCGGGATCATGCCGGGGGCGACGTAGGCGAAGTACAGGGCGTCGAGCTGCGTCCAGAGCACGGTGCACTTGAAGGTCAGCGCGCCCATCGCGGCGCGCTGCGATTCCGGCGTGGTGGCGTGGCGCTTGACGTAGTCGAGGGCGAAGTCGGCGTCGCGCGGGGCCTGGGTCAGGCGCTTGTCGAAATAGGCCAGCGTCTCCTTCGTGATGAAGTCGTAGTTCTTCAGCATCCCGGCGACGCGCTCCGAGATGATGGTCGGCGAGAACATCTCGGTCAGCGAGGAGGCGATGGCCTCCAAGAGGCTGCGCTCCGAGACGAAGTGCACGTAGGCATCGACCGAGAAGCGGGTCGCCGAGAGGATGCCCTTCGTGGAGAGCACGTAGTCGCGCGCGAAGCCGACGCCCTCGGCGAGCTTCAGCCAGCGCTCGATGCCGCCGTCGCCCTCGTGGTCGCCGTCGTGATCGACGATGCGCTGGCGCCAGATCCGGCGGAGGCTCGCGTCCGGCAGGCGGGCGAGCAGCGCGGCGTCCTTCACCGGGATCATCGCCTGGTAGTAGTAGCGGTTGAGCGCCCAGGCCCGGACCTGATCCTTGCTCAACTTGCCATCGTGCAGCAGCCGGTGGAACGGGTGCAGGTTGTGGTAGCGCCGCGCGCCGATGTCGCGGAGCGCCGCCTCCAGCTCCTCGGGGCTGAGGAGCCGCTGGGTCTCGTCTGCGCCGGGATTGGGGAAGGCAGCGTTCATGGCGTTTCCGGACGTCCTCTCGCGCGGTGCATTATTGTTCTGTCGCCGGTGCCTGAACACCACCGGCGCGTCGGATCAGAGATAGGACCGCCCCGACCCGAATGCCACCCGGTAGCGGGGATTCCGAAGGGGCGAGCCCCTTTCGGCGCCCAAGGGCGCTGCAGGCGGAGTCTGGGGCGGAGCCCCGGGATTGGCCTCGCCGATCCGGCAAGGCCGGTGAGGCCAAACGCAGGGCTCTGCCCTGCACCCGCGAAAGGCCTGAGGCCTTTCGAAACCCTGACCTTGGGCCGCTCGCCTTCAGAGGCTGAGGGTCAGCCCATCATGCGCGACGGTCCAGCCCGCCGCCTCGACCGCGGCGCGCTCGGGCGAATCCTCGACCAGCACCGGATTGGTGTTGTTGATGTGCACGAAGACGCGGCGGCCGAGCGCCACCTCGGCGAGCGCCTCCACCGAGCCGCCCTCCCCCCGCATCGGCACGTGGCCCATGCGCCAGCCGGTCTTGGTGCCGACGCCCGCGCGGATCATGTCGTCGTCGTGCAGCACGGTGCCGTCGAACAGCAGCGCGTCGACGCCGGCGATCCGCTCCTTGAGCTTGTCCGTGACCCGGGCGCAGCCCGGGATGTAGGCGAGCCTGCGGCCGTTCGCCTCGATCATCGCGCCGACCGTGGTCTCGGTCTCGGCGCCGATCTCCATGGTCTCGTCCTCCAGCCAGAGCGGCACCTTGCCGGGGACCGGGAACAGGGTGACGGTGAGGCCCGGCAGCGGCGCGAAGGTGCGCTCCATCGCGATGGGTTCGCGCGCGACGACGCCCTCGGCCATCACGTCGAAGACGCGGTTGGCGTTGACCGAATCGAGGATGCCGGCTGTGCCGTAGAGGGTGAAGGTTTGGCCCTCGCGCAGCGTCAGCAGGCCGGCGACGTGATCGACGTCGCCGTTGGTGAGGAGCACGGCCTTGATCGGCGAGTGGCGTAGGCCCGCCTGCGGGTGCATCGCCGGGTTGTCGAAGAGCTGCTGCCGGATGTCCGGCGAGGCGTTCACCAGGAGCCAGTCCGTTCCGTTCGGGGAGACGGCGATGCTCGACTGGGTGCGCGGGCGGACGCGGTGCGGCTCGGTCCGCGCCAGCGTGCAGATGGGGCAGCGGCAGTTCCACTGGGGCAGGCCGCCGCCGGCGGCCGAACCGAGGATCACGACGCGCATGGGCTCGCCCTCGCTGCCTGCAATCCCCGGCCCGGCGCTCACACCTCAGTTGAAGGTGTCGATCTCGGCGGACTCGTACGAGGTGACTTCCATGCCGACGCAGATCTCGGAAACGACGGGAGCAGCCCACTTCATGGTGTTTCTCCTGAGACTTCGCTTCACCACGCCAGGGCAACCTTAAGGGAACCCTAAGACATTGATGGCGCACCTGTTTTCGGGCGCCGGGCAGGTATCGGCCAATCCGGCGCCCGCTTCAAGCACTAAATTGCCGGATCATCCCAAATTTTTCGTGATTGCCTCGTGCGCGATATAAAAGCGCGCTTGATATTGTGGGCGCCCTTGCTGCGACAGGGCGCGCCCTTTTCCCGGACGCCCGGAGCGTCAGCGGAGGGTGATCCGGGACCCAGAGGGAGAAGTGCCGCGCAGCGGCGCGATCTCGGGCGCCGTCGCGGGGGACGGGCGCTTCGCGTCTCCTTGTGCTGGGTCCCGGGTCGCATTCCGCTGGCGCTTCATGCGCGCAGGCCCGAAGGGCCCGGAAAGGGCGCGCGCGGCCTCGCGGAATGACGGAGGGGAAGCGGCGCCGTCGTGCGGCCTTCCCCACCCTCAGTGCCGGAACTCCTGACCCTTCACTTCCAGCATGAAGCCGCGCCCGCGCACGGTGGTGAGCACCGGGCCGCCGTGTCGGACGAAGTCGGACATCTTCGAGCGCAGGTAGCCGATATAGACGTCGACCACGTTGAGCGAGAGCCCGCCCTGGCTCGCCCAGAGCTTCTCGAAGATGTCGGCCCGCGAGACCGGGCGGTTGGTGCTCTCCATCAGCATGGCGAGGAGTTCCGCCTCGCGCGGGGTTAGCCGCACGGCGGCCTCGCCGCAGGAGGCCTGCCGGGTCTCGAGGTCCAGCACCAGCTTGCCGGCGCTCACCGTCTGGCGCGGCGCCTCGGCGTTCCGCCGCCGCATCAGATGGGTGCGCAGCCGCGCCACCAACTCGTCGAACACGAAGGGCTTCACGATGTAGTCGTCGGCGCCGAGCGCCAGCCCCTCGACCCGGTCGCGCACCTCGTCGCGGGCGGAGAGGAACAGGATCGGCCCCGGATAGCCGCCCGCCCGCAGGGAGCGGCAGACGTCGTGCCCCGAGCCGTCCGGCAGGGTGATGTCGAGCACGACCGCGCCCGGGGTCTCGGCGCGCGCGGCGGAGAGCGCGTCGTCCACGCAGGCCGCGGTGCCGACCTCGAACCCCTCCGCCTCCAGCCCGCGGGCGAGCATGCCACGGATATCGATGTCGTCCTCGACGATCAGGACCCGGGTCATGCGGCGTCATCCTTCTGCTCGTGAGACTGGGCGTGGGCCCGGGCGGGGTCGAGGGCCGGCAGTTCGAGCCGCACCTGCGCGCCGCGCCCGTCCGGGCCGGGGCCGAGGCGGATCGTGCCCGCGTGCTGCTCCACCACCCAGCGGGCGAGCGCCAGCCCGATGCCGAAGCCGCCCTCCCCCGGCCGCGCGCCCCGGCGGAAGCGCTCGAAGAGGGCCTCCTGCGCGGCGCCGAAGCCCGGTCCGTCATCCGTGACGGTGACGATGGCGGCGGGCGCCCCCGCCGCCTCACCGGCCTCCAGCGCGACGGTGACGCGGGAGAGCCCCGTCCCGTGCCGGAGGGCGTTGTCGATCAGGCTCTCCACCACCTGCCGCAGCCACTCGCGGTCGGCGGAGATCTCGACGTCCTCCCGGCCCGGCTCGAAGATCAGCGCGACGCGGCGGCGCGCGGCCTCGGAGGCGGCGTTGTCGATCGCCTCGGCCAGCACGGAAGCCGCGCCGAGCGCCCGCCGGTCGAGCTCGATCTCGCCCGATTCCGAGCGGGCGACGCGCAGGAGGTCCTCAACCCGCAGCTTCAGCCGCTGCGCCCGCTTGCGGATTGTGGCGAAGGCCGGCCCGTGATCGACCGGGCGCTCGCCCGCTCTCGCCGCCGTGCGGGCGGCGAGGTCGCACTCGCCGAGGATCACGGTGAGCGGCGTGCGCAGCTCGTGGCTGACGTCGGCGAAGAAGCGGCGGCGCGAGCGGTCGACCGCCTCGAGCCGGGCGTTGGCCGCCCGCAGGTCGGCGGTGCGGGCCTGGATCGTCTCCTCCAGCGCCGCCCGGTCGGCCGCGACCCGGGCCTCGCGGCGGCCGAGCCGCGCGGCCATGCGGTTGAAGCTCGCGACCAGCAGGCCGAGCTCGTCCCGGACCGCGACCGAGAGCCGGATGTCGAGCTCGCCCCGCCCGACCGCGATCGCCGCCCGCCGCACCGCCTCGATCCGCGCGAGCGTCGGCCGGATCAGGCTGCGGTAGAGCACGAGCAGGATGGCCAGCGCCGCCCCGACCGCCAGGGCCGCTGCCAGCCGCAGCCGGTCGGCCAGCGCTCGGGCCTCCTCGGAGCCCAGCACCATGCTGCGCCGCTCCGCCTCGATCAGGAAGGAGAGCGGCTGCCCGGTCATCGCCCCGAAGCCGTTGAGCGCCCCCTTGATGGCGTTCTGGCGCTGCTCCGGCTCGGCTGCGCGGCGGGTGATCTGCTGGACCTGCCGGTCGAGGATCGCCCGGGCGGCGCGCAGCTGCGCCATCGGCCGGGTGCGGGCGGCGTAGGCCATCCGGTCCTTCGGGTCGTCGCTGACCTGGATGCTCCGGGCCAGGGCCTCGTCGACGGACGCGAGCGCCTTGTCGGCGTTGGCGCGGGCGATCGCCATCGCCTCCGGCTGCGCGTCGGGGCTGCCCACCGTCTCGACCGCCGCGAGGCCGAACTGGGTCAGCCGGCCGGAGAGTTCGGCCAGCAGTTCCAGCCGCGCCTGCGCCGCGAGCGTGCGGTCGATCGTGCGCTCGGCGGCCGCGATCGAGGCGAGGACGCCGAGGGCGGCCAGCACGACCAGCAGGGCTGTCGCGCCGAGCAGCAGCGCGAAACGGACCTTGAGCGAGCGCATCGTCCCCTTTCGGGCCGCCTCGCGGGCGGCTCACGCGGAGCATGGCATCCGGGGCGGTGCGGGCCAAGGGGGGGGC
>NZ_LSIX01000344.1:0-257 GCF_001556475.1 Methylobacterium sp. CCH5-D2
CCCTTCAGCCACGGTTCAACCGGAACCGCCTAGCTTGAGCGGCCTTCGGAGCGGCCGGCGCGCAGCCCGGGCCCGGCGAAGGCGTGCAGAGGCTCGTCCGCATCGTGTGCGCCCCCGTCCGCAGCGGCCTCGACGCCGCGATCCAGATCCCGGGCCACCCGGTGGGCCGCTTGGAAGTCCACTTGGCGGACCATCCGGCCGGCCAAGTGGGCTACGCCCCGTCGAGCCCGTCGCGGCGGATCCCGCCGCTCTTCCTG
>NZ_LSIX01000034.1:0-4006 GCF_001556475.1 Methylobacterium sp. CCH5-D2
GAGGCCGGCGCGGTAGAGGCCCTGGACGGCCTTCTTCGAGGCCTCGTCGTTGAGGTCCGGCGGCGGATCGTTGTTCATGTAGCCGCGGTAGAAGGCGCCGCGCCACGTCACCTTGGTCTTGTTCGCGCCTTCCGCCTCGACCTCGATGTTCGAGGAGTAGTCGTTCACCGGCAGGGTCTTCACGTCGACCTTGTTGATCCGGTACATCAGGGCCTTCTTGTCGGCGTCGTACTTGGCGAGCTCCTCCTCGACCGTGGCGCCGCCCTTCAGCGTCAGCGTGCGGGTGGCCTTCGGCTCGTTGCCGCCCTTGCCCTCGGTCTTCTCGACCACCGGGATCCAGCTGCCGTCCTGGAAGTTGCCGACCACCGCCCAGACCTTGTCGGCGGGCGCGTCGATCTCGACCGACTCCGAGATCTTCTGGCGGGTCGGCCCGTGGGCCTGGGCCGTGAACGACACCGTGGCGAGCGCCGCCACGGCCGCGAGTCTCATGAACCGCATGGACGTTTCTCCTTCGCGCGCCGTCTAGGATGCGGCGCCGGGGTTTGCGAGGACCCGCTCGCTGCGGCCGAGGGCCTGCGCGACCTTGTCCTCGATCCAGTCCCAGGCCTCGCGCTCGCGCGGCCCGGCCGTCTTGGATATCGCGATGGCGAGATAGGCCATCTCAGCCAGGATCTTGTCCGGGCTCAGCATGTGCAGCCGCGTCGAGAGGATCGCGGCCTCCAGCACGGCGGCTTGCGCCCGGTTGTAGCCGATGAAGGGCTCGTGGGCGTGGGCCCCGATCAGCCGTCCGCGGAAGCGCGGCCGGGTGGCGTCGTCCGCGACCGACTCCACCGCGAACTCGGCGTGGCCGAAGCTGTCGGCCAGCCGCTTGCCGGGGATCGCCGCGCAATCCACCACCGGCCAGTCGCGCCGGCCCGTGACCGCGCCCGCGATCACCCGGACGTCGCGCGGGCTCGACGCGGCGAAATGGGGGTTGGCCTCCAGGTTCCGGATCGTCGGCGAGGGCCGGAACGGGGCGAGCACGTAGGCGTCGTCCTCGCGGATCAGCCCGAAGGGCACGAGATGCAGGTCGCCCTCGGGCGACAGGGTGGTGACGACGGTCTCGAGGATCAGCGGCACGGTCTCAATCCTCGGCCACCAGCCTGCCGCAGACGAGCTTTTTCTTGGGACTGGGCGTTGCGTCGACCGCGACCGCGGCGCGGGCTTCCGCGGCGTCGATGGTCTCGGGCGGGCTCGCATCGGCCTCGACGGGAATGCGGGCGTCGCGGGTGCCCGGCGGCGGCCCGCCGGGGCCCGAATGCCGGGTGTGGCCGGCCTTCTTGAAGGCGGTGGTATCCTCGGCCTCGGCGTCCGCCGCCGCGCCCCAGACCAGGGGCTCGTCCTGCACGTAGCGCTTGCCCAATCGCCACGCGGTCTCGGCCTTGGCCAGCTCGTTCCCGAGATAGAAGGCGTGGGCGCCGTCGCTCGCCACGTTCAGTTCGGGGAAGAAGGCCATCGCGTCGGTGCCGACCCTGTGGATGTCGCGGTTGTAGACGTGGATGCCGTCCTCGGCGACGGCGATGCGATAGTTCGGGTCGCGCACCTCCGCGGCAAGGGCCGCGATCTCGTCGGGGGTCTGCACGAAGGGGCGCTTGTCGTGAAGTGCCAGAAGTGCCCGCCCGTAGCCCTTGGGCAGCGCCGCGTCGGCCTTGGCGGCGTACATCACCCGCCGGGCGGCGTCGTGTTCCTCCACGGTGCGGCGGGTGTGGTTGGAGACCTGCACGATCAGCACGTTGCGGATGGCGAGTTCCGAGCACATGCCGGCCAAGAGCGCGGTGACGCCGAGGCTGTCGGCCTCGGTCAGCTCCGTGAGGTTGCCGGTCCCCATCATCATCTCGGCCTCGGGCCAGCGCGCCCGCACGTCGCGGTAGCGGGCGATCGAGTCCACGAAGCCGAAATGGATCGGCTCCAGGATCGGGTCGGCCATGTAGGGCAGGCCGGCCCGCTCCATCCGCTCGATCGCCCGGTCGAGGGAGGGCAGGTCGTCGGGCCGCATCGGCACCAGCACCGGCACCGCGCCGGTCTCGAAGGCGAGGTCGAGCGTCTCCTCGTTGAGGCTGAGGAGATAATCCGCCCCGGCCCTGGCCCCGCGGGTCAGCTCGTCGAGGGAGAAGGAATCGACGCTGACCGTCAGCCCCGCCCCCTTCATCAGCCGCACCGTGTCCTCGAGATGCGGGAAGGCGGTGTCCGGCAACCCGCCGAGGTCGATCACGTCGGCGCCGCGGCGGGCGAGGTCGAGGCCCTTCTGCAGGATCGCCTCGGGCGTCATCTTCGAGGCGTCCACGATCTCGGCGAAGATGCGCAGGTCGTGGCGCGAGAGGTCCACCGTGCGCCCGGCGAGCCCGAGATGGGCGGGGAGATCCACGATCTCGTCGGGGCCGCGCTCGACCGGCACGCCGAAATGCCGGGCCAGCGCCTCCGGGTCGGCGCGGCAGCGGCCGGGCAGGATCACCCGGGTCGCGCCCTCCGGCAGGGTGACGCGGCGGCGGATGATCTCCTCGGTCATCAGCGCCGCGACCTTCACGCCCGAATCGGCGATGCTCCAGGCGAAGCGCTCGGCCGGCAGGCCGGCGGCGACCTTCTCCAGGCGCGCGCGGGCGAGCTTGCCGGTGATGAAGACGAGGTGCTCGGGCTGGCTCACGTCTGGCTGGCTCACGCGGCGACCCGGCCCTCGGCCGGTCCCTCGATGCGGATGGTGCCGCGGTAACGCGCCGCGAAGGTGGGGAAGGCCGCGTCCACGAGGCCGAGGCGCGCCCACTCCGCCGGGCCGGTGCCGGGCGGGGGGCCTAAGGATTTCACGAGGATGCAGGCGGCGGCGCCGACTTGGCCGGCGAGCCAGAGCGCGAGGCTGTCGGAGGTGACGTCCCAGGATTCGGGGATGTCGGGGTGGCCGGCGCGCAGGGCCATGGGATCCCACACCCGCGCCAAGCCCGGCCCAGTCGCGGGTCCCCTCTCCCGCACGGGAGAGGGAGCCTCGTCGCGGCTCCCGCCCACATCCTGATCAGGCAGGGTCCGCTCGATCCGCAGCCCCGGTTCCAGATCCAAGAAGACCTCGGCCATCCGCCCCATCGCGTCGAGGGCGAGGCGGTGGGCGAGGGCATCGTCGAAACCGAGCGCCCCTTGCGCCGCCCGCACCGCGTCCGCGAAGGGGCCGCCGCCCGGCACGATCAGGCAGGGACCGTCCGCGGCCGCCGCGAGCCGCCGCAGCCGGGCGCGCAGGCGCTCCGGATCGGCGAGCAAGCTGCCGCCGAGCTTCACCACGGTGAGCGACGCGCTCACGCGGCCTCCCGGGCGGGGAGCGCCCGCAGGGTCCGCACCGCCTCGGCGACCGCGCGGCCGTCGAGGGCGCGGCGGCGGTCGCCGTCGCGGCAGAGGCCGCCGCGGAAGCCGAGATAGCCCGGCGCGTGCCGGGCGAGCCCGGCGATGTCGGAGACCCGCAGCGAGCCGGCAAGGCCCGAGAGCAGCCCGTGCACCCGGCAGGCGGCGGTGAAGGCGGAGAGATGCGGCCCGTCGAGCAGGTCGGTGAGGCGCCGCCCGTCCTTGCCGGCGGTGTCGATCATCGCGCCGGCAAGGCCCGCCGCGGCGAGCGCCGGGACGTGGCCGGCGTCCGGCGCGTCCTCGGCGAACAGCACCGCGATCAGCCGGCCGGGCGCGGCGGCGGCGGCGGCGGCGAGCAGGGCAGGGGGGCAGCCGGGGAGCAGCGCGACCTTGACGTAGTCGACGCCGGTCGCCGCCATCGCCCGGACAGTGGCCTCCATCTGCGCGGCGGCGGGCTCGCCCGCGACCGCGCTGGTGACCGCGCGGCCCGCGAGGCGCTCCACCAGCGCCCGCACGGTCGCGACCGGCAGCGCGCCGAGCGCGCCGCGCTCCGGGTCCTTGGCATCGACGAGGTCGGCGCCGGCCGCGCAGGCGCGTTCGGCCTCGGCCACGTCGCGGACGCTGACGAGGAGGCGGGGCGGGGCGGGGT
>NZ_LSIX01000345.1:0-10781 GCF_001556475.1 Methylobacterium sp. CCH5-D2
CCCGCCACGGGCCTCGCGCCCGCACCCGCCGCCGCAGGCCTGTTCCGCGGCGGCTTCCTGATCGGGGTGAGCAACCCGAAGCTCCTGATGTTCGTGGCGGCCTTCCTGCCGCAATTCATCGATCCGGCTCGCGCGCAGGCGCCGCAATTCGTCGTGCTGATCCTCACCTTCGCGGCGGCGGAGGCGCTCTGGTACGGCGTCTACGGGATCGGCGGCCGGCGGATCGCCCGGTTGCTGGTCCGGCCCGGCGCGCGGCGCCTGTTCGATCGGGCGACGGGAGCGATCTTCCTCGGCTTCGGCGCCGCGTTGCTGGGCGGGCGCCCGTGAGCCGAACCCTCGACTCCGCCCGGATCCGCGACCTCGAAGGCCCGCAGGAGGAGGACGGCCCTGCACGGGGCGGCGACATCGCCGCGCGCCTGCACGCCTTCCGCAGCCTCGGCGGCAATTGCGAGTTCGGCTTCGTGCAGCGCTACGGCGGCGCGGAGCCCTCGGGGCTGCTGCGCTTCTCCTACACGCCGCTCCCGGACCTGATCCACGCGCTCGACACCGACCTCTCGGAGTTCGGCGCGCCGGGCGACCTTCACCTCGCCGAGGCCGAGAGCGGGACCTACTACTGCGCGAGCCGCCGCTACGGGATCTGGTCGAACACGGCGCAGACGGTCGGCGCCGTCGATCCTGCGGCGCTCTTGGAGCGCGAATACGGCCGCGTCGCCCACCTGAAGCGGCGGATGCTGGAGGAACTCGGCCAGGGCTCGAAGATCCTCGTGCGCAAGGTCGGGAGCGCGGACGACCCGGCCGATCTCGAGCGCTTGGTCCGGGCGATCCGGCGGCACGGCCCGTCCAGGCTGCTGCGCGTCGCGGCGGCCGGCCCGGACTGGAAGCCCGAACCGGCCCGCTGGGTCGGGGACGGCATCCTGGAGGGACATGTCCGCCGGTTCGCCCCCCAGGAGGAGGCCTGGGACGTCGATCTCGAGCCCTGGCTCCTCCTCTGCGACAGCGCCGAACGGCTCTGCCGCGGGCAAAGTCCCGAGCCGGTGCGCCCCTCGGCGCTGCCCGTGCGGACGTTCCCCGGCCTGCGCGCGCACACCGCGCGCGGGGCGGAGATCTCCTCGTTCCGGCAGGATTGCGATGCCCGGGCCCTACCGCACGGACCGGTCCACACGTTCTCGGCCTGGATCTGGTTGCCGAAGAGCTTCGCGGGCGAGGCGCTCTTCGCGGCGATCGACTACGAGCGGCTCGCCTGCACCGGGGCCGACCTCGCGCGCCGCGGCGCGTGGCAGCGGATCTGGGTCTCGGCGCGAATCCCGGACGAGCGCGAGCGGATCCGCATCGGGCTCGTCGCCCGCGCGCCCCGCGGCCAGCGGTTCTGGTCGACGGGCTGGCGCCTCGACGAGGGACCGCTGCCGCCGCCGGACCCGGAGCCCGGCATCCGGCCCGCGACCGGCCTCGGATCCTGGCTGGCCAGGCTGCGAGGTCGTGCGCGGGGCCGTATCTGACGTCTCGCGCGCCGGGTCGGCCTCTGTTATGGGCTTGGCCCATGAGCGACAATTCATCCGAGAGCGGCCGCGACGGGCGGGCCGACGAGCCGTCCGCACAGGCCTGGACGCCCGCGACCGACGCCAACACCCAGAAGCCGGACCCCGATCGGCGGCCCAAGGCCCGCGACGCGCGGGCGGAGCGCGTGGGCGGCGACGCCCCCCTGCGCCGCCGCGCGCCGGAGCCGGCCACGAAGGCGCCTCCGTCCGCGGCTCCCGAGGAGAGCGCCTTCGAGGGCGAGCGGATCGCCAAGGCGATCGCGCGCGCCGGCATCGCCTCGCGGCGGGACGTCGAGGCGATGATCGCGGCGGGCCGCGTCAGCCTCAACGGGCAGGTGCTCGATTCGCCGGCCGTGAACGTCACGGAATCCGACCGCATCCTCATCGACGGCGAGCCTTTGCCGGAGCGCGAGCGGACACGACTCTGGATCTTCCACAAGCCCCGCGGCCTCGTCACCACGGCGCGCGACCCCGAGGGGCGCCAGACCGTGTTCGAGGCATTGCCGGAGGACATGCCCCGGGTCGTGGCGATCGGCCGGCTCGACATCAACACCGAGGGCCTGCTGCTGCTCACGAACGACGGCGGGCTGGCCAAGGTCATCGCCCACCCGGACACGGGCTGGCTGCGCCGCTACCGCGTGCGCGCCCACGGCGACACGGACCAGGCGCAGCTCGACCGGCTGCGCAAGGGCGTGACCATCGACGGGATGGAGTACGGCCCCGTCGAGGCGACGCTCGACCGGGTCCAGGGCGACAACCTCTGGATCACGATGGGCCTGCGCGAGGGCAAGAACCGCGAGGTCAAGCGCATCCTCGAACATCTGGGTCTCCAGGTGAACCGGCTGATCCGGCTCTCCTTCGGCCCCTTCCAACTCGGCGACCTCGAGATGGGGCTGACCGAGGAGATCCGCACGAAGGTGCTGAAGGAGCAGCTCGGCAAGACGCTGGCCGAGCAGGCCGGCGTCGATTTCGAGAGCCCGGTGCGCGAGCCGATCGCGCCCTTCGGCTCGCCGAAGCAGAAGGAGACCCCGCAGCAGCAGGAGGGCGGTCGCCAGGAGGGCCGTCCCGAGCGCCGGAGCCGCGACGATGCGCGGGGCGAGCGTCCGTGCCGCGAGGATCGCGGCGAGCGCCCGGACCGGCCCGCGCGCCAGGCGACGCCCGAGCGCGTGCCGACCGGCGGCATGGGCCCGGGCCCGCGCCGCTCGGTCTGGCGGGCCGACGAGGGCGAGGCCCAGCGGCCCGGCCGTCCTCCCCGCCGCGGCGCCGACCCGAAGATCGAGCGCGCGGCCGCTGCCGAGCGCGGACGCGAGCGCGTCGGCGCCATCAAGAGCGGCGAGCGGCGCGTGCTGGTCGAGCGTCTGGGCCCCAGCCCTCAGGAGCCGGCTCCCGAGGCGCCGAAGCGGCGCGGGCGCTACGCCCGTTCGGACGAGGCGGGCGCGCCCCGCGCGGAGGCACGTCCGCAGCGCTACCCGCGCGACGAGGCCCGCGGCGAGCGGGCAGCCCACCCCGACCGCGCTCCGCGCCCGGATCGCGCTCCGCGTCCCGACCGAGCGGCGCGGACCGACCGGCCGGCGCGCCCCGAGCGCGCCCCCCGGGCGGAGGGTGCGGAACGGCCGCGCGGCGAGCGCGCGCCGCGTGCCGAGGGCCGGTTCACGGGAGCTGAGCGGCCTCAGGGTCGCGGCTTCGGGGATAAGGGTGCCGGCGCCCGCCCGGGCGGCGGCAAGTTCGGTGCTGGAAAGTTCGGTGCTGGAAAGCCCGGTAGCGGCAAGTTCGGCGATAGGCCGGGCGGCGACAGGCCCGCGGGCTTCAAGGGCGGGGCCAAGCCCGGGGGCTTCGGCGGACGCAGCGAAGGCGGCGCCCGGTCGGGCGGCTTCAAGGGTGGCGGCAAGCCCGGTGGCGGGCGTCCGGCCGGTGCGGGCGGCAGGCCCGGCGGCGGAGGGCGTCCGGGGGGCCGGCCGCCGCGCGGGGACCGGTGAGGATCGTCGGCGGGGCTTGGCGCGGCCGACGCCTCGCCACGCCCCGCACGGACGCGATCCGCCCGACATCGGACCGGCTGCGCGAGGCGTTGTTCAACGTGCTGGCCCACGCCCACGACGACCCCGTACCGGGCGCGCGGGTGCTCGACCTCTTCGCCGGCACCGGAGCCCTGAGCTTCGAAGCCCTGTCGCGCGGTGCCGCCTACGCGCTCCTCGTCGATGAGGGTACCGAAGCGCGGGGTGTGATCCGCTCCAACATCGAGACCTTCGGGGCGGAGGGCACGACCCGCCTGTTCCGGCGCGACGCGACGAAGCTCGGCCCGATGGGGCCCGGGGCGCCCTACGGCCTCGTCTTCTGCGATCCGCCCTACGGCCGCAACCTCGCGCCCACGGCACTGGCGAGCGCCGCCGCGGGCGGTTGGCTTGCGCCGAACGCGCTGGTCGTCGTGGAAGAGTCAGGTTCCGCCGCCGTGACGCTGCCCGAGGGTTTCCAAGAACTCGAGCGGCGCAGCTACGGCGAGACGGCCGTGGTGCTCGGACGCTTCGGAACGCCCTAAGGCTCGCTCCATCGCCACCGCGCGGGAGAACGGACGACGATCTTCAGCCCGTCAGAAAATCACGCATCGCCCGCAGCGTCTCTTCCGCATTCTCCTCCGGAAGGAAGTGCCCGCCCGCGATTGATGCGCCGACCGCGTTCGGCGCAAGGGTGCGCCGCCACGCTTCCAGCGCGGTCTCCGACTTGTCCTTGTCGAGATAGTCGCGGCTCGACAGGACCAGCACCGGCATGGCGAGCGTCCGGCCCGCCGCGATGTCGGCCTCGTCGGCGGCGCGGTCCGGGCCGGCGCCGGCCCGGTAATCCTCGCACATGGCGTGGATCCGGTCCGGCACGTTCCAGGCCTGCCGGTAGAGGTCGAGCGCGCGAGAGTCGAAGGCTCCGAGGTCGTGCTCCGCCGCCCACGCCTTCAGCAAGTCCTCGAAGTAGGCGTCGGGCCCGGCCGCGATCTTCTGCTCGGGGCCGGGGGCCGGCTCGGCCAGGAAGCGCCAGTGCGGGTTCATGCCGGGCCGGCTCGCGATGCGCTCCCACTGCACCGAGGTCGGCACGATATCGACGAGCATCAGCCGCGAGACCCGGCCGGGGTCGTCCAGGGCGAGGCGGTAGGCGACCCGCGCGCCGCGGTCGTGCCCAGCGACAGCGAAGTGGACGTGGCCGACCCGCTCCATCAGAGCCACGATCTCCCGGCCGAGCGTGCGCTTGGCGTAGGCCTCGTGCGCCGGGTCGCCCGTTGGCGCGGCCGACCAGCCGTAGCCCTTGAGGTCGAGACAGAGCACCCGGTGGTCGCGGGCGAGGTCGGGCGCGATCCGGTGCCACATCGCGTGACTCTCGGGAAAGCCGTGGAGCAGGAGAAGCGGCGGCGCCTCTTCGGGCCCGCCGGCCCGCGCGAAGGCCTTGCCCCAGGGCGCCTCGAGCCAGAGCGCCTCGAAGCCCGGAAACAGATCGGCGCCGTCCATGTGCTCGTGATCTCCCGCGTCGCGACATCGTCAACGCGGCCGGGCGTGGCGGGCTCCGTGCCGACTCAGCCGATCTGCGTGAGCAGGGTGAACGCCCCGAAGGCCAGCACCGAGACGACGGCGACCGCGAGCAGGATCAGGGCCGCGCGCGATTCCCTGAGTTCCGGCGACATGCCCACCTCCGCGTTCTACCCTCTGCGCCGGCCTATGCACCGGCCCGGACTGTGCCAGCGTAAGCGGTCCGCGCCGCCCGGCACAACGGGCGGGTGGGATGCGCGATGTGCCGCACCGCACAGATTGCAGCGATGACCGAACCTAGCTTGGCCGCAATCGGGCGTGGCGTGCTCCGCCCCGCCGTTGGAGACAGGATCGCGGTCATGTCATCGCATCGTCGCGCCGTCGCACTCGCCGGCCTGCTCGCCGGCCTCGTCGCACTCCCGACGCTGGCCACCGCCCGCGAGTTGCACCCTGCCAAGCCATCGGCGCAGCAGGCGGCAAAGCCGCCGAGCCGGGCGGCGATCGCCGCCTCGGAGGGTTTCACGGCCCGGATGAGCCGTCTCGACGCCCTGATGGGCGGCCCGCGGCAGATCGCGCCGCGCTCCCGCTCGGCCAGCGCCCTCGCGAACTGACCCCTCAGGCCAGCTCGGCCAGGAAGGCGTCGTAGCGGGCGCGGACCTCACCGAGCCGCTCGAAATGCGGGAAGGCGCCGGTCGGCAGCGCCGCGATCTGCCAGTTCGGCCGGGCGGCGAAGCGCGGCGCATCCCTGTAATCGACGAAGTCGCCCCGCTCCCCGTGCAGCATCAGCACCGGTAGCCAGAGCGCCTCGTAGAGCCGGGTCGTGTCGGTCGGGAACAGGTAGCCGGACACGAAGCTGAACGGGGCGTGCTCCGCGCCCGGCTGGTGCGTCGTGGCGTAATCGTAGTCGAGCAGCCCCTCGTCGATCTCCGGCGAGCCCCAGGTCTTCTCCAGGAAGAAACGCAGGCTCGGCCGGCTGGTCAGCGCGTCGAAGAGCGCCCGGCCGTGCGGCGGCGCGTCGAGGAGCGCCCGCGTCGTCGGGCGGCGCCGGTCTCCGTCGGGAGCTCCGCGGCCCGAGAGCCGCGCGTCGAAGCCCGCCGGGCTGATCAGCGCAAGGCTGCGGTAGTCCTGCGCCCGCTCCAGCGCCGCGCGGGCGAGGTAGGCGCAGGAGAGCGATAGCCCCAGCGCGTCGATCCGCACGCCGCCGTGCCGACGCCGAATCTCGCCGGCCGCCGCGTGGATCGCCTCGACCATCAGGCCCGGCGTGTAGGCGCGCCGGGACCGCTCCGAGAAGCCGAAGCCCGGCAGGTCGAGGGCGTAGACCGGGCGCTCGCGCCGGTAGACCCCGTAGAGCGGGCGCACCTCGTAGGCGCTCGCTGCCGCGTTGATCGAGTGGACGAGGAGCAGCGGCACCCCGGCAGCTGCGTCGTCCCCGTAGAACGACACGCGGCCGGCGCGGGCGGTATCGAGGTCCTCGCGGCGGCCGGGTAGGGCCGGGTGGAGCGGAACCCGATGCGGCACGGCGAGCCGGCTCCAGGCAAGCCAGGCCGCCGCCCCGCCGAGAGCCGCGATGCCGAGCCCTTTCGCGGCGCCCCGCGCCAGGACCGGTCCGATGCTGTGGGGTCGCCGTGCCATGCCCGTCCCGTTCCGCCGTCTCGCTCGTCTCGGGCGACAACGCTGCGGCCGCGACCCCGTTGCGGCGGATCACGCCGCCTCGATCTCGGCGCTCAGGTTCAGCCACTCCTCTTCCGCCAGGGCGAGCGCGTCGGCGGCCTCGGCGCGCATGCGGGCGATCTCGCCGGCCTTGGCAGCGTTCTCGCGGAAGGCGGTACCGTCCTCGAGCGCCGCGTCGATCTTGGCGATGGCGGCCGTGAGCTTGGTCATGCGGGCCTCGACACCCTCCAGGCGCTTGCGGAGCGGCGCGAGCGCGGCGCGGCGCTCGACGCCCGCGCGGCGGGCCTCGGCCTGCTTGCCGCCGGTGCCCTCCGCGTCGCGCTCCTCCCGCTCGGGGCCGGCCAGCACGAGGCGGCGGTAATCGTCCATGTCGCCGTCGAAGGTCTTCACCGTGCCGTCGGAGACCAGCCAGAGCCGGTCGGCGCAGGCCTCGACCAGGAAGCGGTCGTGGCTCACCAGAATGACGGCGCCCTCGTAGTCGTTGATCGCCTCGACGAGCGCCTGCCGGCTCTCGATGTCGAGGTGGTTGGTCGGCTCGTCGAGGATCAGGAGGTGCGGCCCGCGGAATGCCGCGAGCCCCATCAGCAGGCGCGCCTTCTCGCCGCCCGAGAGCTGCTGCACCGGAGTGTCGGCCTTGGCGGCGCCGAAGCCGAGGCGGGCGGCGGCCGAGCGCACCTTGGCCTCCGGCTCGCCGGGCATCAGGGTGCGCACATGCGCGACCGCGCTCTCGGCGGGCCTGAGTTCGTCGAGCTGGTGCTGGGCGAAGTAGGCGACATCCATCTTGGAGGAGCGCTTCACCTGGCCCGTGAGCGGGGGCAGGCGCCCGCCGATCAGCTTGCAGAAGGTCGATTTGCCGTTGCCGTTGGCGCCCAAGAGCGCCACCCGGTCGTCGGGCGCGAGGCTGAGGTTCAGCCCCGAGAGCACGATCCGGTCGGCGTAGCCCGCCTGCACCCGCTCCATCGCGACGATCGGCGGCGAGAGCGGCTTCTCCGGGCTCGGCAGGTGGATCACCGGCACGTCGTCCTCGATCAAGGCGGCGATCGGCTCCATCTTGGCGAGCCGCTTCATGCGCGACTGAGCCTGCCGCGCCTTGGTGGCCTTGGCCTTGAAGCGGTCGATGAAGCTCTGGAGATGGGCGCGCTCGACGTCCTGCTTGGCCTTGGCCTTGGCCTGGAGCACGCGCTTCTCGGCGAGCTGGCGCGCGAAGCTGGTGTAGCCGCCGCGGTAGATCGTGAGCTTGCCGCGGTCGAGGTGGAGGATGTGGTCCACGCTCTCGTCCAAGAGGTCGCGGTCGTGGCTGATGATGATCGCGGTGCGCGGATAGCTCTGCAGGTAGTCGTAGAGCCAGAGCGTGCCCTCGATGTCGAGGTAGTTGGTCGGCTCGTCGAGGAGCAGCAGGTCGGGCTCGGAGAACAGCACGGCGGCGAGCGCCACGCGCATGCGCCAGCCGCCGGAGAAGTCCGCGCAGGGTCGGGCCTGCGCCGCCGCGTCGAAGCCGAGGCCGTGCAGAATCGCGGCCGCGCGGGCCGGGGCGGAGTGGGCGCCGATATCGACCAGCCGGGTCTCGATCTCGGCCCGGCGGATCCCGTCCGCGGTCTCGGCCTCCCGCATCAGGCGGGCGCGCTCGGTGTCGGCGGCGAGCACCACCGCGTGCAGGGTCTCGGGGCCGGCCGGCGCCTCCTGCGCGACCGCGCCGATGCGCATGCCCTTCGGCATGCCGATCGCCTTGTCGTCCGTCGGCAGGTCGCCGAGGATCGCCCGGAACAGGGTGGTCTTGCCGGCGCCGTTGCGCCCGACGAGGCCGACCCGCGCGCCCTCGGGGATGGTGAAGCTCGCCCCGTCCAGGATGACGCGATCGCCGATGCGGTAGGTGAGGTCGTTGACGCGCAGCATGGCCCGCGTTCTGGCCGGGGCCGGGTGCGGTTGCAAGGGGACGCGCGGGCGGGCGGTGTCACCGGCGCATGGCGGCCGCGCTTCCCGCGGCGGCGCGGGCCGGTATACCGCGCGCCATGACCCTGACGATTCTCGCGGCGCTCGTGCCGATCGCGCTCCTGATCGGCCTCGGCGCCGGCCTGAGACGTTGGGGTTTCCTGGCGCCCGCCTTCTGGCCGCAGGCGGAGCGGCTCGCCTACTACGTGCTCCTGCCGAGCCTGCTCGTGCACGGCCTCGCCACGGCGCGCCTCGACGGCGTGCCCGTCCTCGAACTCGCCGCCGTATTGGTGCTCTCGACGGCGTGCGTCGCGGGGGTGCTCGTCGCCGCGCGCCCGCTGTTCCGGATCGACGGGGCGGCCTTCACCTCGGTGTTCCAGGGCGGCATCCGCTTCAACAACTACGTGGGCGTCTCGGCGGCGGCGGGGCTCTACGGGGCGCAGGGCGTCGCGCTGGCAGCGGTGGCCAACGCCGCGATCGTGCCGACCGTCAACGTGCTCTGCGTGCTGATCTTCGCCCGCTACGGCACTGCCGAGCGGGCGCGGCCCGGCATGATCCTGCGGCAGCTCGCCCTCAACCCGCTGGTGCTCGGCAGCCTCGGCGGCATCGTCCTGCAGGCGGCGCACGTTCCCCTGCCGCCGGGCCTCGAGCCCGCCCTGAAGGCTCTGGGCCTGGCCTCCCTGCCGCTCGGCCTGCTCTGCGTCGGGGCGGCGCTCGATTTCGGCACGGCGCGGGCCTGGATCCGGCCCGTGGCGGCGGCCTCCCTGTTCAAGTTCGGGCTGATGCCGGCAGCGACGGTGCTCGCCTGCCTCGCGCTCGGGCTCAGCGGCCCGGCCGCGGTGACGGCGCTGCTGTTCCAGGCGCTGCCGACCGCCTCGTCGGCCTACATCATGGCGCGCCAGCTCGGCGGCGATGCGCCCCTGATGGCCGGCATCACGGCGACCCAGACCGTGCTGGCAGCGGCCCTGCTGCCGCTGGTGATGATCGGCCTCGTCGCCCTCGCGGGTCTGACCTGAGCGGGGCTGCCGTTCAGACCAACTCCCAGGCGTCCGGCTCCGCCATCAGCTTGGACACCAGCGCGTGGTTCAGCTCGTGGCCCGTATGCGCCGCCCTGACGTGCCCGAGCAGGGGGTGACCGATCAGCGCGAGGTCGCCGACGAGGTCGAGCGCGCGGTGCCGCACGGGCTCGTCCGGCACGTGCATGCCGCCGACGACGCGGCTCCCGACGATCCCCGCCGTCGTCCGGAGGTTCGCGCCGCGCAGCACTGGCTTCCCGGTCAGGAAGCTGTAGAGCTTCAACGGCACCGCCCATTTCAGCCGTCCGAAGCTGCGCGAGGGCGCGAGATCGCGGTCGAAGGTCGCCGCATCGACGGGCCCGGTCCAGTCCATGGCCGGGAAGCGCGCCAGGGCGAGATGCGCCGAGACGCGGAGATGGTCGCAGGGCTCGACGCTCAACGAACGCTCGCCCATCCGCACCGCGACTGAACGCCGTAGCCGCAGAGACCGGCGTGGAGCGTCCTGCTCGATACGGCCAGCCCCGCGGATGCCCGCGCACCAGGGCAGGGCGCTGCCGTCGAAGATCGGCAGTTCCTCGGCATCGATCTCAACCAGCGCGTTGTCGATGCGGTGGGCGGAAAGCGCCGCCATCAGGTGCTCGACAGTGCGCACGAGGACGCCGTCGGGCGAGCGGAGCGCCGTGCACAGCGGCTGCGATTCGCGGTGACGCCAGAGCGCCGGCACCTCGGCGATCTGTCCGCCCTTCAGCCGGCGCCGGAATAGGATGCCGGCGCCGGGAGCGGCCGGCGAGACCCGCACATGCGCCCGGCGACCGGTATGCAGCCCCGGCCCGGCGCGTTCGAAGACGGCGGCAAGCGTCGCCTGCCGGGCGCCCCGCACCGCGGTCTGGGGCAGGATCGTCGAGAGGGGGGCGGACATCGCGCGGATTCGGTCGGGGCCGGAAGAGGCGCGAGGGCCGGCGGAGTGCCGGTTCGACCGGCCGGCGCGGCCCGCCGGGCCCCCCGGGGCCGGCCGCGCTCGGCCAGGGGACCTCGGTAGCGCGGGGCCAGGGCACCGGGAAGCGGCCCGCGTCTCACAATGGTGTCAGCGCGGCCCATCCACCCGAATCGTGCGGCGGGCGGGCGGG
>NZ_LSIX01000346.1:0-4144 GCF_001556475.1 Methylobacterium sp. CCH5-D2
TCCGGCAGGTGATCGACCTCACGGTGCAGCTCGGGCGGCTCACCAACCCGGAGATCCGGCCCGTCGGCATCGCGGTCAACACGCAGGCGCTGGAGGAGGCCGAGGCCCGCGCGCTCCTCGACCAGCTCGCCGTCTCGCACGGCCTGCCCGCGACCGACCCGGTGCGCTTCGGCGTCGAGGGTCTCGTCGATCGGATCGTCGCCGAGTTCCCGGGAGCCTGAGGCGATGACCCGCCGCCTCACCGTCGCCGTCGAGCGCTTCCCCATCGCGGGTGCCTTCACGATCTCCCGCGGCAGCCGCACGGAGGCCGCGGTGGTGGTCGCGCGCCTCAGTGACGAGGCGGGCTTTGCCGGGCAGGGCGAGTGCGTGCCCTACGCCCGCTACGGCGAGAGCGTGGAGAGCGTCGCCGCGCTGATCGCGGCGCAGGAGGAGGCCGTGGCGGCCGGGATCACGCGAGCCGAGTTGCTGGAGCGCCTGCCCGCGGGCGCGGCCCGCAACGCGCTGGACTGCGCGCTGCTCGACCTCGAGGCGAAGCAGCTCGGCCGGCCCGCCCACGAGATCCTCGGTCTCACGGCGCCGGGCCCGGCGGTCACCGCCTACACCTTGAGCCTCGGCACGCCGCAGAGCATGGAGGAGGCCGCCCGCAAGGCCGCCGCCCGCCCGCTCCTGAAGGTGAAGCTCGGCGGCGAAGGAGACCCGGAGCGGATCGCGGCGGTGCGCCGGGGCGCGCCGGATTCGCGCCTCATCGTCGATGCCAACGAGGCGTGGCGGCCGGAGACGCTGGCGGCGAACCTCGCGGCCTGCCTGGCGGCGGGCGTCGGCCTGATCGAGCAGCCGCTGCCCGCGGGCGAGGACGCGGCGCTCGAAGGGATGGAGCGCCCGATCCCGATCTGCGCCGACGAGAGCCTGCACGACCGGGCCGGGCTCGACGCGCTCGCCGGGCGCTACGACGCGATCAACATCAAGCTCGACAAGACCGGCGGCCTGACCGAGGCGGTGATGCTCGCCCACGAGGCGCGCGCGCGCGGCCTCTCCTTGATGATCGGCTGCATGGTCGGCACCTCGCTCGCCATGGCGCCCGCGATGCTGCTCGCCCACCACGCGGACTACGTCGATCTGGACGGCCCGCTGCTGCTGGCCCGCGACCGCGAGCCGGCGCTGCGCTTCGAGGGCAGCACGATCCACCCGCCGGAGCCGGCGCTCTGGGGGTGAGGCCTCAGCGCTGCGGCGTCGCCACCACGGCGAGGCCGAGGCGGTCGAGGGCGTCGCGCAGGGACGCGTCCTCGATGCGCGAGACGGCCTGGGCCACCTCGCCGCGCCGGCCGGGATCGATCTCCCGGCGCCGCGCGGGCGCCCCGGGCCGGCCGACCCGGTCCTGCTTCATCACGATCCGGCCGATGCAGGCCCAGCCGTAATGCGCGTTGATGCGCTGGATCACCACGGGGGCGAGGTGCTGCAGCTCGATCGCGAACACGCTCTCGACCTGCACCACGAGGGTTCCCGCATCGGGCGCCTCGGCGCTGTTGCGGCGCTTGCGCGGCCACTCGATCCGCGCGGGGCGACAGTAGCGGGCGAGCCGCGCGCCCACGATGTCGGGCCAGGCGGCCAGGATGTCGGTCGAGGCGAAGCCCTGCGCGGCAAAGGCCGGCCCGATGCAGCCCTCGATCAGTTCCGCCAGCGGTTTGACGCGCGCCATGGTCTCTCGAACGCCTCAGCGGCCACGCCCGCACGATAACCCGCCGATGGTTAACGCGGCAGCCCTTTGACCGGGCCCGCGCACCGGCTATCACCGCGGGGATGCCAGCGTCCGACTCGTCCGATCCGGGCCTCCCGCCCGCCCGCGCGGCCGACCTCCTCGCCTGGTACGACCGGCACCGCCGCGTCCTGCCCTGGCGGGCGCTTCCCGGCGAGACCCCCGACCCCTACCGGGTCTGGCTCTCCGAGGTGATGCTGCAGCAGACCACCATCGCGGCGGTCCGCCCCTATTTCGAGCGGTTCCTGGCGCGCTTCCCCGATATCGGCGCGCTTGCCAGCGCGCCCGAGGAGGCGGTGATGTCGGCCTGGGCCGGGCTCGGCTACTACTCGCGGGCGCGCAACCTGCACGCCTGCGCGAAGGCGGTGGCGGCGGCTAGGGCCTTCCCCGACACGGCCGAGGGCCTGCGCCGGCTGCCCGGCATCGGCGCCTACACGGCGGGCGCCATCGCGGCCATCGCCTTCGGGCGCGCGGAAGCCGCCGTCGACGGCAACGTCGAGCGCGTGATGAGCCGCCTCTACGCGGTGGAGGCGCCGCTGCCCGGGGCGCGGACGGAGATCCGGCGGCTGACGCAGGCCCTGGTGCCGGCGGAGAGACCGGGCGACTTCGCGCAAGGGCTGATGGATCTCGGCGCCACGATCTGCACGCCGAAGCGGCCCGCCTGCGCGCTCTGCCCCTGGCTCGCGCCCTGCCACGCCCGGGCCGCGGGCACGCAGGAGACCTTCCCGCGCAAGATCAAGGCAGTGAAGGGGGCGCTGCGGCGCGGCGCGGCCTTCGTGGTCGTGCGCGCGGGCGACGAGGCGGTGCTGCTGCGCACGCGGCCGCCGGAGGGATTGCTGGGCAACATGGCGGAGCCGCCAACGAGCGCCTGGGAGAGCGATTACGATCCGGCCGGCGCTCTCCTCGACGCGCCGCTCGACGCCCGCTGGAAGCGCCTGCCGGGCCTCGTGCGGCACGGCTTCACGCATTTCCCGCTGGAGCTGACGGTGTTCCTGGCCCGGGTCGCACTCAACACGGCGCCGCCCGCCGGCATGCGCTTCACGCCCCGGCGGGATCTCGCCGAGGAGCCCCTGCCCGGCCTGATGCGCAAGGTGCTGGCCCACGCCTTCGACCCGCGGCCGGAGCCCGAGAAGAAGCCGCGCGGCCGCCCCAAGAAGGAGCCGCCGCCGATGCCCCTCCTCGCGGTGTTCGACGAACCCGAGGTGGTGGCCGAGCCCCCGCCGCGCTTCCGCCCGGTGCCGAAGCCGCGCCCGCGCATCGCGGAGGTGCCGCCTCCGGACACCGAGGAGATGTTCTCCGACGAGCCGCCGCCGGAGGTGTCGACCCCGCGCCGGCCGGTGCGGGGGGCGGGCCGGCGGCGCTGACGGCGATGTCGAGCCGCCATTCCCTGCAGACGGGCCACCGTCCCGCTTCCTCGATCCCCGGCCACGGGCGGGCGCACCCGCTATTCCCGTCCCTTCGCGGGACGGGAGAGCGCATGGTTCGGTGCGTTCGATCCCAGGACCCGTTCACCCCTCCGCGAACAGCTCCGGGTGCCTGAGCCGCAGCGCGTAGACCAGTACCAGGGTCTTCATGTCCGCGATGGTGCCGCGCTCGCTCATCGCCGCGACTTCGGCGAGCGGTAATTCGTGCACGGTGATCGCCTCGTGCTCGTCGGCGAGACCGCCGCCGGGGCCGGCCTTGTCGGACTCCGAATAGGGAGCGAGGAACAGGTCCATCCGCTCGGTCGAGATGCCGGGCGCGGTCCAGGCGCTGACCACGAGCTCGAGCGCGTCCAATCGCAGGCCGGTCTCCTCGAAGGCCTCGCGGCGGGCGCCCTCCTCGGGATTGCCCTCGTCGAGGATGCCGGCCGGCGCCTCGATCATCTCGGGGGGGCCGTCGGCGTAGAGGACGGGGGCGCGGAACTGCGAGATCAGTACGGCGGTGCGCCGGACCGGATCGTAGGGCAGCACCGCGACCGCGCGCCCGTGATCCTCGATCTCGCGCTTCACGCGCGTGCCGTCCGCCATCGTCACCTCGGCGACGAGGAAGCGGGCCCAGCCGTCGTGGATGAGGCGGGTGCCGCCGATATAGGGTGCCATCTGCCGGAGATTCCTGCCGTTCGTCCTGAGCGCTGCGGGGAGCGCATGGCTCAGGAATGCGGCGTCATCGCGAAGCCCCGGAGAAAGCTCTGCGAATCCGCGGCGGCGCCGCGATCACCCGGAGCCGTCGGCCCCGCGGAGGACGACGAACCGGAGCACGCCGCCTTCTCGCGCGCTCGATTCCAGGCGATGCCCGTCCTCCCGGAGGAGGTTCGGAATGTCGATGGCCGCCATCGGGTCGGTGCAGGTGAGGGTGAGGCGCGCCCCGGGCGCGAGCGTCCGGAGGGCCTTGCGCGTCCGGAGTACCGGC
>NZ_LSIX01000347.1:0-237 GCF_001556475.1 Methylobacterium sp. CCH5-D2
ACCGCGGCGAGCGCGAGGACGAGCAGGCGGTTGCGGACCGACTGGCTGACGAGGACGGTGAACATGGCCGGCCTCCTCAGCGGACCTGGTCGAGGAGCTCGGCGCCCTGGGTCACCACCCGCTTGCCGGGTCCGATCCCCTCGGCCACCAGCAGGCGGGCGCCGTCGAGCGGCTCGACCCGCACGGGCCGCGCCTCGAAGCGCTCGGCGGTGGTGTGCTCGTAGACGACGTCCTGCC
>NZ_LSIX01000348.1:0-766 GCF_001556475.1 Methylobacterium sp. CCH5-D2
GACCGACTCGTTCCTGAACTTCTTCCGCTCCTCGGCGGTGACGCTCAAGGTCGAAGGTCTGTACGTGCAGTTCGACCGCAACAACCGCAACGCCGTCGGCCTGCCGCTCGTCGGCGGCTTCCAGACCGCCAACGGCCTGATCCCGGTGTTCTCCGGTGGTCCGCTGCGTCGCGACGACAACTCGTTCGCCGTCGTCCGCGCCGGCGTGAACTACAAGTTCGGCTCGTACTAAGCCGATCCGCCGGAGCCTGGGCCTCGCCCGGGCTCCGAGCCATAAAAAAATCGGGTCTTGAAACCGAAAAGCCCGGCCTTGCGGCCGGGCTTTTCTCGTTCGTCGCCTGTCCGGCGGCCCGGCGTGTCGGGCGGCGGCTCGCGCCGCCCGACCAGGCTCAGGCCGAGGCGGTCTGGGCGCTGATCCAGCGGGCGAGGTCGCCCTTCGGGGCGGCGCCGACCTTCTGGTCCACCCGCTCGCCGTTCTTGAAGAGCAGCAGGGTCGGGATCGACCGGATGCCGAACTGGGCGGCCACGCCCGGATTCTCGTCCACGTTGATCTTGGCGATCTTCACGCGGCCCTGGAGGTCGGCGGAGATCTCCTCCAGGGCGGGACCGATCTGCCGACAGGGGCCGCACCACTCTGCCCAGAAATCCACGACCACGGGCTCGGCGGACTTGAGAACGTCCTGCTCGAAGCTCGCGTCGGTCACTTTCACCGTCGCCATCACAGTCCCTTTCGTCAGCGCGGGCGGCGTCGCGTGGACGCCCGCCG
>NZ_LSIX01000349.1:0-3796 GCF_001556475.1 Methylobacterium sp. CCH5-D2
CCGCGATGCGCGCCAAGGGCGTAGCCTACCTGAAGGGCGACTGGACCAACCAGAACCCCGAGATCACCCGCCTGCTCGAGCGGCACGGCCGCAGCGGCGTGCCCCTCTACCTGCTCTATGGCGGCCGGGCCGAGCCGCACGTGCTGCCGCAGATCCTGACCGAGGGCGGCGTGCTCGGCTGGCTGGAGCGGATCGGGACCGAGAGGAGCGCGGCGGAGGGCATATCAGGGAAGGGCTGAGGTCGGGTCTCAGGCATCCCATGGGTCGAAAGGTTTCACGCCGGTCGGCTGGAAGTCGGCCATGTTGCGGGTCACGACGGTCATTCCGTGGACCATGGCCGTCGCAGAGATCAGCGCATCGCGCTCGCTGCGCTTGATCGGAACGTGCAACCGGGCGTAGCACTGCGCCACGGCCATATCGACGGGTAGCGTTCGTCCGGCGAACTCAGGCAGGACTTGGCGCTCGAACCACGCACGCAGAACCGATCCCTGCGCGGGGTCCTTCCGCTCGGCGAGTAGAACGCCCTCACGCCTCGGCGGAAAAGGTCTCGTCGAAGGCGTAGCCCGAACCCCGCACGGTGCGGATCGGGTCGGGCTGGCGCGGGCGGTTGAGCGCCTTGCGCAGGCGCCCGACATGCACGTCGACCGTGCGCTCGTCGATGTAGACGTCGTGGCCCCAGACACCGTCGAGGAGCTGCTCGCGCGAGAAGACCCGGCCGGGGCTCTGCATCAGGAACTCGAGCAGCTTGAACTCGGTCGGTCCCAGATGGATCTCGTGCCCGCTGCGGCGGATGCGGTGGCTGACCCGGTCGAGCTCGATGTCGCCCGCCGCCAGCAGGTCGGCGACGTGGGCGGGCTTGGCCCGGCGCAGCAGCGCGCGGACCCGGGCCAGCAGCTCCGGCACCGAGAACGGCTTGACGATGTAGTCGTCCGCTCCCGTGCCGAGGCCGCGGATGCGGTCGCCCTCCTCGCCGCGGGCGGTCAGCATGATGATCGGCAGTCGCTCGGTCTCGCGCCGCGCCCGGACGCGCCGGCACAGCTCGATTCCCGAGAGGCCGGGCAGCATCCAGTCGAGCAGGATCAGGTCGGGCTGCTGCTCGGCGAGCTTCAGCTCGGCCTCGTCGCCGCGCGCCGCCGCATCGACCTCGAAGCCCTCGGCCTCGAAGTTGTAGCGCAGGAGCGTGGTCAGCGCCTCCTCGTCCTCGACGATCAGGATTCGCGTGCGCATGCCCTTGTCCCGGATGCTCAGCCCTGCCCCGGCGTGACGGTGGCGTAGTTCGAGGCGTCGTTCTTCGGCCGGTCGCCGGTCGGGGTCTCGCCGGTGGCGAGGTACTGGATCGTCTCGGCGATGTTGGTGGTGTGGTCGCCGATGCGCTCGACGTTCTTGGCGCAGAACAGGAGGTGCGTGCAGAACGAGATGTTGCGCGGATCCTCCATCATGTAGGTCAGCAGCTCGCGAAACAGCGAGTTGTAGAGCGCGTCGATCTCGCCGTCGCGCTCCCACACGTCCTGGGCGGCCTTCACGTCGCGGCTGCCGTAGGCGTCGAGCACGTCCTTGAGCTGCGCCTCCGCGAGGTCGCTCATGTGCTGCACGCCCAGGATGATCTTCTGACCGACCGCCTGGTCGCTGATCGCCACCACGCGCTTGGCGATGTTCTTGGCCAGATCCCCGATCCGCTCCAGATCGCCCGAGACGCGGATCGCCGAGATGGTCTCGCGCAGGTCGATGGCGAGCGGCTGGCGCTTGGCGATGAGGAGGACGGAGCGCTCCTCGATCTCGTGCTGGAGCGTGTCGAGGCGCTTGTCCGCCGCGATCACGGCCTGCGCGAGCGTCGCGTCGCGGCGCACGAGCGCGTCGGTGGCCTCGGTCACCATCTTCTCGGCGATGCCGCCCATCTCGGAGATCGAGCGGCGCAGGTTCTCCAGTTCGGCGTCGTAGGAGCTGACGATGTGACCGGGCATGGCGGGGTCCTCGGTACGGGTATGCGGTGCGGTGCGGGAGCCGAGGCTAAGCCGAGCGCTACGGGAGCCGAGGCTCAGCCGAAGCGGCCGGTGATGTAGTCCTGCGTCTGCCGCTTCTCCGGGTTCATGAAGATGCGGTTGGTCTGGCCGAACTCGACGAGCTCGCCGAGATACATGAAGGCGGTGAACTGCGAGATGCGGGCCGCCTGCTGCATGTTGTGGGTGACGATCGCGATGGTGAACTCGTCGCGCAGCTGCTCGATCAATTCCTCGATGCGTCCCGTCGAGATCGGGTCGAGGGCCGAGGTCGGCTCGTCGAACAGGATCACCTCCGGGCGCTCCGCCACCGTACGGGCGATGCAGAGGCGCTGCTGCTGGCCGCCGGACAGGCCCATGCCGGACTGCTTGAGCTTGTCCTTCACCTCGTCCCAGAGCGCGGCCTTGCGGAGCGCCGACTCGACGCGGCCGTCGAGCTCGGATTTCGGCAGCTTCTCGTAGAGGCGCATGCCGAAGGCGACGTTGTCGTAGATCGACATCGGGAAGGGCGTGGGCTTCTGGAACACCATGCCGACCCGCGAGCGCAGCTCGTTCAGGTCGATCCTCGGGTCGAGGATGTTCTCGCCGTCGAGCAGGATCTCGCCTTCCGCGCGCTGCTCCGGATAGAGGCTGTAGATCCGGTTGAAGGTGCGCAGCAGGGTGGACTTGCCGCAGCCCGAGGGGCCGATCAGCGCGGTGACCTGCCGGTCGTGGAAGTTCAGGTTGATGTTCTTCAGGCCGTGGAACTGGCCATAGTAGAAGTTCAGGTCCTTCACGGCGATCCGCACCGGGGCACCCGCATTCGCGCCGGCGCGGGCAGAGGGCTGGGTCACGGAACCCTTGGCGGCGAGCGCTGCGGCGTTGCTCATGGGATCGATCCTTCGAACTCGGCGTCTCAGCGGGCGCGCTGCGGCTTGATCACCGTGCGGGCGATCACCGACAGGGCCAGGATGGTCACGGTGATGAGGAGCGCGCCCGCCCAGGCGAGCTGCTGCCAGTTGGGATAGGGCGAGAGCGCGAACTGGTAGATCATCACCGGCAGGTTCGCGACGCCGCCCATCAGGTTGGCGTTGAACCAGCTGTTGTTGTTGAGCGCGGTGAAGAGCAGCGGCGCGGTCTCGCCGGCGATGCGGGCGAGCGCCAGGATGATGCCCGTGACGATGCCGGCCGAGGCCGCCCGCCAGGTCACGCTGCGGATCACCACGGAAGGAGGCGCGCCGAGCGCCGCACCCGCCTCGCGCAGCGTGCCCGGCACGAGGCGCATCATGTCCTCGGTGGTGCGCACGATCACGGGCGTGGCGATGATGGCGAGCGCCACCGCCCCGGCCCAGCCCGAATAGGTCCCCATCGGCCGCACCATCAGGGTGTAGACGAACAGGCCGATCAGGATCGAGGGCGCCGAGAGCAGGATGTCGTTGAGGAAGCGGATCACGTCGGCGAGCTTCGAGGTGCGGCCGTACTCGGCGAGGTAGGTGCCGGCCATCACGCCGATCGGGGTCGCGATCAGGATGCCGATCACCGTCATCACGAGGCTGCCGAGGATCGCGTTGGCGATGCCGCCGCCCTCGCTGCCGGGGCCCGGGGTCGGCTGGGTCAGCAGCGTCGGCGAGAGGCCCTTCAGGCCCTCGACGATCAGCATGAGCAGGATCGAGCCGAGCACGATCGCACCGAGAAGGGTGGCCAGGGTGCAGGCGATGCGGAGCGTTCGGTCGGCGGTGCGGCGCGAGGCGCGCACGCGGCTCGCCCGCCTCGGCGTGCCGGAGGGGGCGCCGGCGGGCGGCGCTGCGAGGGTGTTGGCG
>NZ_LSIX01000350.1:0-9749 GCF_001556475.1 Methylobacterium sp. CCH5-D2
GTGCCGACCGGCGTCGGCTTCGTCGACATGATCGAGCGCAACCGCCTGCCCGACTTCGTCGGCGTGCTGCGCTACGACCAGCCCTGGGGTTCGGCCCAACTCTCGGCCGCGGTGCACGAGCTGAACGTCGGGAACGGCACGCTCGGCACCTTCGTGGGCACGAATCTCGGCACGGCGGTGAGCAACACCAATCTGCGCGTCCTCGGCCGCACGCCGACCGAGTACGGCTGGGCGGTGCAGGGCGGCCTGAAGATCAACCTACCCTTCATCGCGCCGGGCGACACCCTCTACCTGCAGGGTTCGTATGCCGAGGGCGCGGGCATGTACACGGGCGTGACGTCCTATATGGGCTCCTACGCCGGCAGCGCCTCCTCGATCCAGGGTTCGGCCTTCAGCCAGTTCTTCAACGACGCGACGCTGAACCCCTTCACCAACCGGCTCGAACTCTCGACCACCGTCTCGGCGGTGGCCTCGCTGTTGCACTACTGGAACCCGACCCTGCGCTCGGCCCTGTTCGGCTCCTACGGCGAGGTCAGCTTCGCGGCGGGGGCCCGGGCCGCGCAGGGAGCCTATTACAGCCTGACCGCCACCGGTCCGGGCGCGCCCGGCACGCGCTTCTTCGAGCTGAGCCAGACGCTGCGCGACAGCTACCGCTTCGTCGTGGGCGGAAGCCTGATCTGGTCGCCGGTCAAGGACCTCGATATCGGCGCGGAGGCGATGTACACGCGGTTCGGCGTCCAGAACGGGCGGGTGCTCGACCTGAGCCGGTTCCCGGGCCAGAACGCGGCCTACGTGAACAACCTCGCCAACCCGGTCTTCACGACCACCAGCGTCGACGCGATCCAGGTGCGCGCCCGCGTGCAGCGCGATTTCTGACCTGTCCGGCACCGCACGGCCGGCCGGAGATCCGGCTGGCCGTGCGGTGCCGGCTCCGGCCTTCTCGAAGATTCCCGGCGACAAGGGCCGCGCATAGATTGCCCGAGCCGGCAGCGCCGCATTCCATGCCGCGGCGCAGGTTCCGCGTGCGCCAGGTCCGATTTCGGTCTAGAACGTTTAGCGAACATCGGCCGCGAGACGGGGGAAGCCGTGGATGCTGTGCAGCGGGTCGGAAGCTACCTTCAGGTGCAGGACGAGGAGGGCTGCCGCCATCTCCTGCGCGTCAGCGCCGTGCAGGCCCTCTCCGACACCGACCCGCTGCGCAACGAGACCTTCATCACCGCGGCGGGCCGCACGATCCGGGTGCCGCAATCCCTCGACGCGATCGTCGGCCTGATCGCGCCGGGCGAGCGTCTGGGGGCGGATGCCGAGGCGGCCGAGGCGCCCTGGCCGTTCTGAGCCGCTGCCGGATCGCCGCGGGGATGGACCGGGCGGCGGGTTCGCGCGTCGGCGCCGCACAGTTGCGCAGATCCGACGTTCCATGACCACCGCGCTCGCCGCCGTGTTCATCGCCGGTCCCCCGCCGAGGCCGACCGCAGCGGGACCGGCGGCGGTCCGCCGGCATCGGCTGCGGAGAGGAATGAGCCGCCGCCCGGGCGGCGATCCTCAGGCCGCCCAGATCTCCTCGTCGCTCGGCACCGGACGGTCGATCACGTTGCCGATCCGCGAGACGTTCATCAGGTGCTTGTAGTCGAGATTCTCCGAGATCGAGTTGCCCCCCCAGGAGCCGCAACCGAGCGTGGTGGTCGGCGCGAAGCCGTTCGTCAGCGAGCCGCCCGCGGTCAGCGCCGAGGACTGGTTGACCACCAGCCGGCTCACCGGCAGCGCCACGCCCATCGCCCGGATATGCGCCTCGTCGGTCGAGTGCAGGGCGGCCGAGTGCCCGGCGCCCTCCACGAGGAGGTTGGCTTTGGCCAAAGCCACCGCCTCCTCGAAGCTGCCGTAGGGCAGGATCGCCACCACCGGGCAGAGCTTCTCCTTGGCCAGCACGTCGTCGGTGCCCGCCCCGTCCGCCGGGACGAGGATGATCCGCGCGCTCTCGGGCACCTCGAGGCCGGCCAGCGCACCGATCTCCCGGGCCGAGCGCCCGACCACATCCTTGTTGAGGTGGCCGTGGTCGAACACCGCCGCGCGCACCCGATCGACCTCGGCCGGGTCGTCCGTGAAGAACACCCGCCCCGTGTCGCGGAAGGCCGCGACCGTGTCGGCGTAGTGCTCCTCGGGGGTGAGCACGAACTGCTCGTGCGAGCAGATGATGCCGTTGTCGAAGGAGGCGCCCGCGACGATCTTCTCGGCCGCCGCCTTGAGATCGACGCCGCGGTCGATCACCACCGGCACGTTGCCCGCCCCGACGCCGTAGGACGGCTTGCCCGAGGAATAGGCCGACTTGACCATCGCGCCGCCGCCGGTGGCGACCACCACGTCCACCGCCTGCATCAGGGTCTGGGTGGTCTGCACCGAGCCCCGCCGCACCGCCTGGACGAGGTGCTCGGGTCCGCCGTGCTCGCGCACGATCCGCTGGTACTCCCGGGTGAGGTGCGAGGTGGACTCGTCGGCCTTGGGGTGGGGCGCGAAGATGATGGCGTTGCCGGCCTTCAGGGCGAACATCGCGTTGCACATCGGCGTGACGATCGGGTTGGTCACCGGGCAGACGGCGCCGACCACGCCCATGGGCTTGGCCACCAGCACGAGCCCCTCCTCCGCGTCCTCCCCGATGATCCCGCGGGACCGCTTGCCCTTCAGGTTGTTCCAGATCACCCGGGACTTGCCCTTGGCCTTGGCCACCTTGTCCTCGTAGACGCCGAGCCCGGTCTCCTCGTGGGCCATGCCGGCCAGCGCCTCGGCGTTGTCGTAGACGTATTTGGCGAAGTCCCGCACGATGGCATCGACCTGCTCCTGCGAGAAGGTCTCGAAGACCGCCTGCGCGGCGCGGGCCCGCGCGACCAGGCGATGGACCTGTTCGGGCGATGTCGTCGTGGTCTCGGCCACCTCGCCGCCGATGGCGGCGTCCAGCGTCGGGCTTGCCATGGATGTTCTCCGTCGGTCGGTTCGTGCGGGCGGCTCGGCCCGGCCGACGTCAAGCGTAGCGTGCCGGGCCCGCCGAGGGACGCCGCGCCGCCGCGCTTCGGGAAGATTCCGCCCGGCCTGTAACCGTTCCGGGTTCTCGAGCCGCCGATCTCGGGACGCGAATGCAGTTCCGGCGCGCAGACGCCCGGCGGGACGACCGGAGGTCGTAGTTCTCGCCCTCGACGGAGCCTGAATTCGGCCCTCAGCGCTCCTCCGCGAGGCGGCAGGTCGCGCGGCTCGCCCGGGGCCAGCCGTAGTAGATCACCTCCGCGACGGCGCTGGCCCCCTCGCCGACCTCCGGGACGGGGGCCTGCGCGACCTCGAGCTCCCGGCCATCCTCTCCCTGGAAGGTGCAGGCGACGACGAGCCCGCGTGCCGCACCGCCCGCGTTGTGGAGCGAGACCCGCGCCTTCTGCGGCTCGTGGGAATCCGGCGGCGCGCGCAGTTCCGTTCCGACGATGCGGACCGCCGGCTCCGCGGCCGCCGCGCCTCCGACGAGCAGTAGCGGCATGACCGCCGCCCATCCTCTCACCGCCCTCGGCATCCGGACCCTGCCCCGCTCCGCTCAGACGGATGGCAAACCCCGCACGGGCGGACGTCGTTCCGGGGCGCCGAGCAGATGAGAATGAACGTTCATTGACGTGAGAATGAACGTTCATTATGATGCTGGGCAATGCAGGAGTTGCGTATGCGCGCGTCGAGCCAGATCCATCCGAACCACCCGGCCGGTTCCGAGCCGCGCCTCGTGGCGGTTCTGCGCGAGGCGCTGGCGCCCGCCAACCTCGTGCTCGGCGCGGTGCTGCTGCTCGGCTGGTTCGCCCTGGTGAGCTGGACCGGCGCGGGTCCGGCCGGCTGGCAGGCGCGTCTCTGCTCCGGCCTCGACCTTCAGCCCCGCGCCTGCGGTGCCGTGCCGGTCGCCGACGAGGCCGCCGCCCTTCGGCACGGCGAGACGGGACGCGCCTCGTGAGCGGCGCGGTCGCCGTCGCTGAGGTCCGCAGCGCGCAGGCGCAGCGGCGCGAGCACATCCTCGACGCCGCGGAATCCTGCTTCGTGCGCAACGGCTTCCACCGCACCACGATGCAGGATCTCGCCCGCGAGGCCGGGATGAGCCCGGGCAACATCTACCGCTACTTCGAGTCGAAGGAGGCGGTCGTGCGCGGCCTCGCCGAGCGCGACCGCGAGCGCGGGATGGCGTTGGTCGCGGAGTTCGAGCGGGCCGGCGACCGGCGCGGGGCGCTCTTGCGCATCATCGAACATTACTTCGCCCACATGACGCGGGAGGATGCGGTGCTGCGCGTCGATCTCTGGTCGGAGGCGACCCGCAACCCCGACATCGCCGCCCTGGTCGAGCAGGGCGAGGACGAGGCGCGGTGCTGGATGACCGAGATCTTCGCCGCCCTCGCGACCGCTCCGGATTGCGATCCGGTCGCCCTCCACGCGCTGCTCGACGCCCAGATGAAGGGCATCGTCGTGGCTCGCGCCCTGAGTTCCACCTACGACCCGGCCCCGGCCGCGGCGCGGCTGCGCACCCTGATGGATGCCGGCCTCGAAGGCCGCCTGCCGGCCACCGCACGCCCCCTCGGGGAGACCGCATCATGAGACCCGTCCTCCTGCGCGCCGCGCCCGCGGCGCTGATGCTGGGCCTCGCGCTCGCGGGCGCCCGCGCCGAGACCGCCTCGCCCAAGGTGCCGCCGCCGCCCGCCGTCAGCGTGGTCGAGGCCGCGCGCCGGGAGATCACCGAGACGGTGGTCGTCACCGGCACCCTGGTGCCGCGCGACGAGATCCTGGTGACGCCCGAGATCGAGGGCTACCGCATCGTCGAACTCCTGGTCGAGGAGGGCGCGCGGGTCGAGCGCGGCCAGGTGCTGGCGCGCCTCTCGCGCGACCTGATCGACCGCCAGCTCGCCCAGCAGAGCGCGCTGATCGACAAGGCCGCCGCGGTGGTGCCGCAGGCGCAGAGCAGCATCGAGCAGGCGGAGGCTGCCGAGACCGAGGCGCGCCTCGCCTACGAGCGTGCCCGCCAGCTCATGACCTCCGGCAACGCCACCGCCGTGATCATGGAGACCCGCACCGCCGCCCTGCGCCAGGCGGAGGGCAAGCTCGCCTTCGCGCGCAACGGGCTCGTCATCGCCAGGGCCGAACTCGCCCAGGCGCGCGCCGTGAAGGACGAGCTGGAGCTGCGCCTCGCCCGCACCGAGATCCGCGCACCGGAGGCCGGCATCGTCAGCCGCCGCACCGCCCGAGTCGGCATGACGGCCTCGGCCTCCGCCGAGCCCCTGTTCCGCCTGATCGCCCGCGGCGAGATCGAGCTGGAGGGCGAGGTCGTGGAGACCAAGCTGCCGCGCCTGCGCGACGGCGCGCCCGCCTGGATCGAGATCGGCGAGGGCGAGCGCGTCGAGGGCCGGGTGCGCGTGGTCTACCCGGAGGTCGACCGGGCGAGCCGCCTCGGCAAGGTCCGGGTCCGGCTCGATCCGGATCCGCGCCTGCGCATCGGCACTTTCGCGCGCGGCGCCGTGGAGATCGCCCGCACCCGCGGCGTGACGGTGCCGCAGGCCTCCGTCCTCTACGGGGGCGCGAAGGGCTCGAGCGTGCTGGTCGCGGTGGGCGAGCGGGTCGAGGCCCGCGCCGTCCGCACGGGCCTCTCGGACGACGACGACATCGAGATCCGGGACGGGCTGCAGGCCGGCGAGCGGGTGGTGGCGCGCGCGGGCAGCTTCCTGCGCGACGGCGACCGGGTGCGTCCCGTCCTCGTCGGCACCTCCGCCCCCGCGGTCGCCGCGATGCCCTCCGCCCGCGCCACGGCGGATGCCGGCGCGCCTTGAGGCGCCCTCCCCTCGCGACGGACCGGCCCGAGAGACTGCCCGAGAGACTGCCCGAAGGATCGCCCGATGCGCCTCAACGTTTCCGCCTGGGCGATCCGCAACCCGATCGCGCCCCTCGTCCTCTTCCTCGTGCTGGTGGTGCTGGGCCTCGTCAGCTTCCGGGGGCTCGCCGTCACCCGCATGCCGAACGTGGACGTGCCGATCGTCTCGGTCTCGATCACGCAGTCCGGCGCCGCGCCCTCCGAACTCCAGACCCAGGTCACCAAGTGGGTCGAGGACTCGATCGCGGGCGTTCGCGGCGTCAAGCACATCACCTCGTCGATCACGGAAGGGTCCTCCGTCACCACGGTCGAGTTCCGCCTCGAGGTGAACACCGACCGCGCCGTCAACGACGTGAAGGACGCGATCTCGAAGATCCGCATCAACCTGCCGCGCACCATCGACGAGCCGGTGATCCAGCGCGTCGAGATCACCGGCCTGCCGATCCTGATCTACGGCGTGACCTCGCCCGCGATGACGCCCGCCGACCTCTCGTGGTTCGTGGAGGACACCATCGCCCGCACGCTCCAGGGCGTGAAGGGCGTGGGCGGCGTCGAGCGCGTCGGCGGCGTCGCGCGGGAACTGCGCGTCACGCTCCGGCCGGACCGGCTGCTCGCCCTCGGCATCACCGCGGCTGACGTGAATCGGCAGCTGCGCCTCACCTCCGCCGACATGGCGGGCGGGCGCGGCGAGGTCGGCGGGCGCGAGCAGTCGATCCGGACGCTCGCCGCCTCACGCTCGCTGCGCGACCTCAAGGCGACCTCGATCGTGCTGCCCGGCGGCCGCAAGGTCCGGCTCGACGACCTCGCGACCATCGAGGACGCGATCGAGGAGCCGCGCACCTTCGCCCGCTTCAACGGCGAGCCGGTGGTGGCGCTCGCCGTCTCCCGCGGCTCGGGCGCGAGCGACGCCGAGGTGGCCGCCGCCGTCGAGAAGAAGATGGACGAGATCCGGGCGGGCTACCCGGAGATCCGTTTCGAGCGGATCGATTCCTCGGTCGAGGCGACGCGCGGCTCCTACGAATCGGCGATGCACACCCTGATCGAGGGCGCCGCGCTCGCCGTCGTGGTCGTGCTGCTGTTCCTGCGCGACTGGCGCGCGACCATGATCGCCGCCGTGGCCCTGCCGCTCTCGGTCTTCCCGACCTTCTGGGCGATGGACGCGATGGGCTTCACGCTCAACGGCATCAGCCTGCTCGCCATCACGCTGGTCACCGGCATCCTGGTGGACGACGCGATCGTCGAGATCGAGAACATCGTCCGGCACATGCGGATGGGCAAGTCCGCCTACCGCGCCGCGCTCGAGGGCGCCGACGAGATCGGGCTCGCGGTCATCGCCATCACCGCCACGCTGATCGCGGTCTTCGCGCCCGTCTCCTTCATGGGCGGCATCGCGGGCCGCTACTTCATCCAGTTCGGCCTGACGATCGCGGTCTCGGTCTTCATGTCGCTGCTGGTGGCCCGGCTGATCACGCCGCTGATGGCGGCCTATTTCCTGCGCGACCACGGCCATCACGAGGAGCGCGAGGGCGCGGTGATGCGCGCCTACGCCCGCGTCGTCACGTGGTCGGTGCGCCACCGCTTCCTCACCCTGATCGCGGGCCTCGCGCTGTTTGCCGGCTCGCTCGTCTCGACGGGGCTGCTGCCCTCGGGCTTCATCCCGAAGCAGGACAACGCCCGCACCCTGTTCATGGTCGAGCTGGCGCCGGGCGCGCGGCTCGCCGACACGGTCGCGGTCTCCGACCGGGTGGTCGAGCGCATCCGCCGCCTGCCCGAGGTCGTCTCCGTCTTCGTGGACGGCGGGCGCCAGCTGCCGGGCAAGAAGGAGACCCGGCTCGCCACCCTCATCGTCAACCTGACGCCGAAGGCGGAGCGCGCCAAGCGCCAGTGGACGCTCGAGGCCGAGATCGCCGGGATGCTCGCCGAGGAGCCGGACATCCGCTCCTGGACCCTGCGCGAGAGCGGCCAGCGCGACCTCGCCCTGGTGGTGAGCGGCCCCGACGTCGCGGTGGTCGCCGAGGTCGCCGCGCGCCTGCAGCGCGACATGGCGGGGATCCCGCACCTCGTCTCGGTGATGTCGACGGCGCCGCTCAACCGGACCGAGGTCCGCATCCGTCCCCGCGATGGTGCCGCGGCCGACCTCGGTGTCTCGACCGACACCATCGCGGAGACCGTGCGGGTCGGCACGATCGGCGACATCGGGCTGAACCTCGCGAAATTCAACGCGCGGGACCGGCAGGTGCCGATCCGGGTGATGCTGCCGGAGAGCGCCCGCGGCGCCCTCTCGCGCCTGGAGACCCTGAAGGTGCCGGCCAAGAACGGCACCGCCGTGCCGCTGGCCGCCGTCGCCGACATCGAACTCGACCAGGGACCCGGCGCGATCGAGCGCTACGATCGGGCCGTGCGCGTCGCCGTCGAGGCCAACCTCGAGGGCTCGGACGCGCTGGGCTCGGCCATCGCCGCGGCGCTGCAGACGCCGACCGCGCGGAACCTGCCGCCGGGCGTCACCATCAAGCAGACGGGCGACGCCGAGATCATGCAGGAGGTCTTCTCCGGCTTCCTCATGGCGATGAGTGCCGGCATCATGATGGTCTACGCGGTGCTGGTGCTGCTGTTCGGCAACTTCCTGCAGCCGCTCACCATCCTGTTCTCGCTGCCGCTCTCGATCGGCGGCGCGATCCTCGGCCTGCTCCTGTGCAACATGTCGATCTCGATGCCGGTCGTCATCGGCATCCTGATGCTGATGGGGCTGGTGACGAAGAACGCGATCATGCTGGTCGATTTCGCCGTCGAGGAGATGCGCCGGGGCGTCGATCCGGTGACCGCGATCGTCGATGCGGGCCGCAAGCGCGCGCGTCCCATCGTGATGACCACGATCGCGATGGCGGCCGGCATGGTGCCGTCCGCGCTCGCGCTCGGGATCGGCGGCGAGTTCCGCGCGCCGATGGCGGTGGCGGTGATCGGCGGCCTGATCGTCTCGACGCTGCTCTCGCTGGTCTTCGTGCCGGCCGTGTTCCTGCTGGTGGACAGCCTGTCCCGGGTACTCGGACGCCTGCTCGGCCGCCTTGTCGGCGCGCGCGACGAGCCGGAGGCCGGGACCGCGCCGGGCGTCGCGCCGGGGGGCGCACAGTGAGGGCGCAGGGTGCTGAACGCGAAGAGGCCAGCCCGGCGGGCTGGCCTCTCAGGAATCAGGGGCGGGGCGCCTACTCGCCGGCCATCATCTCGGGCGAATAGTGCCCGCACCAGTCGGAGGCCGACACCACCGGCCAGAGACCGTGCTCCTGCGGCCCGGGCTGCGTCACCGGGGGATTGAAGCGGCAGAGTCCCTCGTCGCCGCTATGGCCGGTCGATTGGGCGGCCTTGTGCGTGTCGAAGTAGCGGCAGCTCTGGCACTGGGCGTTCATGGTGTTGGCCATCGTGTTCCTCCGTGTCTGCCGAAGCGGGCTGCGATCCGCGCCGTTCGGAATTAGAAGAAGTCCAATCTGCCGGACAACGCGGCCGAGCCGCGTGGGTTTCATGAGACCGCGACGCGCTCCGGCGCGGAGTTCGGGTCCCGCCCCGGCGCAGTACCGGTCCGGCCGGCCGCCGGCCGAGGCCGCAAAATCCTATCCCTTTCCTAACGTCCGCCCGGTCCGTCCCGGAATTCACCGGCGCTCGGGCAGGCTTGTGCGGCCGCGCACCTCCGGGCCGGCGGGGCTGCCGGCTCGCTCCGGCGGTGTTGCAGGGCTGCACTATCGAGCGGCGGCGCTTTGGTTTTTCTCTCCGGTCATGGTCCCCGCCCCGGGGACGAGGATTTGAGCCATGAAGAAGATCCTGCTTGCCTCCACGGTCCTCGCCGGCCTGACCGCTGCCGCCTCGGCCGCCGACCTTCCGCGTCGCGCCGCTC
>NZ_LSIX01000351.1:0-2905 GCF_001556475.1 Methylobacterium sp. CCH5-D2
GAAGAAGGCGGCGCCCAAGCCCCAGGCCGGCAAGGAGAAGGACGGGGCGAAGGAGGCCAAGGCCGCCTCCGAGAAGCCCGCCAACGAGAAGACCGGCAGCATCAAGGGCAGGCCCGCCGAGGCCAAGGCGGCGGCTCAATCCGAGAAGGTCGCGGCGGTGGGAGCCCCCACGGCGATCCCGTCCGCCCTCGAGCAGGCGGATCCCGCCACCGTGCTCGCCCAGGCCAACGCCTATTTCAACGGGCTCAACACGCTCACCGGCAGCTTCATGCAGATCTCGGCGGACGGGCGCCGGATCGGCGGCAAGCTCAGCCTCGTGAAGCCCGGGCGGCTGCGCTTCGACTACGACCAGCCCTCGCCGCTGGAGGTGGTGGCCGACGGCCAGTCGGTGGCCGTGCGCGACCGCAAGCTCGGCACGCAGGACCTCTACTTCATCGCCCAGACGCCGCTGAAATTCCTGCTGCGCGAGAAGATCGACCTCGCCCGCGACCTCACGGTGACCGAGGTGGTCAACGAGCCCGGCGGCATCCGCATCGCCCTGGAGGATCGGGCCACGCTCGGCGGCACCTCGAAGATCCAGCTCTACTTCGACGCCGAGATGAAGACGCTGTCGCAGTGGCGGATCACCGACCCGCAGGGCTACCTCACCACGGTGCAGCTCTCGAACCTGCAGCGGGGCAAGGCGGTCGACGGGTCGCTGTTCTTCATCAATTACGGCCGCGCCGAGGACAAGGCGATGGCCGAGCGCATCAAGCAGTCGCAGAACCCCTGAGGGGGCGGGCAGCGGGACTTCGGATCGCGCCGCCCTTTTCCCGGACGCCCGGAGCGTCAGCGGAGGGTGATCCGGGATCCAGCACACGAAGGTCGCGAAGCGTCCGGATCTGCATCGGTCCATGAAGATCGAGCCGCTTCGCGGCACTTCTTTCGCTGGATCCCGGATCACCTACCACTTCGTTCCAGGCGTCCGGGAAAGGGGCAGCGTCGCGCCTCAGGCCGCCGCCGGGCGCCAGCGATCGAGCTCCCGGTCGATCGCCCGCTCCGTCCCCTCCATGAAGGCGGCCGCCGACAGGCCGGCGGCGAGCGGGGCGAGGTAGCTCACCACCACCGTGCCGGGCCGGCTGAGCGAGCCGCTCGGCCAGTACAGGCCGGAATTGACCGCCACCGGCAGCACCGGCAGGCCGAGCTTGCCGTAGAGCAGCTCCGCCCCGCGCTTGAACTGCACCGGCGCCCCGAAGGCGCTGCGCGTCCCCTCCGGGAAGATCAGCACCGAGCGGCCGGCGGCAACCGCCGCGCGGCTCTCCTCGATCATGGTGCGCAGCGCCTGGGTGCCGTTGGCGCGGTCGATGATGATCATCGGCGAGCGGCGCAGGAACCAGCCGACCACGGGAATCGCGACGAGTTCCCGCTTGGCGATGATCGCCACGTCCGGCACCAGGATCAGGAAGGCCAGGGTCTCCCAGGCCGACTGATGGTTGGCCACGATCAGGCAGGGCCCGTCCGGGATGCGCTCGCGCCCCTCCTCGACGTAGCCCAGCCCGACGATGCCCCGCAGCCCGAACAGGATGCCGCGCGCCCAGAGCCGGGTCGCCGCGCGGATCGGCCGGGCGGGCGCGCCGCTCACGGCGAAGGCCAGGAGGGGCACGAGGAACAGGGCGGTCCAGGCGGCCCAGTAGGCGTTGAAGCAGGCGGAGCGAAGCGAGGGCAAGGGCGTGTCGGGCTCGGGGACGGGCGGCCGTCCGGGGACGGCGGCGGAGCGCGCCCATACCGCCTTCCCCGGCCCGGTGCACGGCAATTCGCGCGGCTGCGACCCGGATGCACTGTCGGCCCGCGCCGGATCGGCTATCTGGGGCGGCCCCGTCCGACCGGCTCGGAAAGCCTCGCCCGTGCGCCTCACCGTCACCACCTGGAACATCAACTCGGTGCGCCTGCGCATCGATTCCGTGCTGCGCTTCCTGAAGGAGAACCGGCCCGACGTGCTCTGCCTGCAGGAGACGAAGTGCCCGAACGAGCTGTTCCCGCTGAAGGCCTTCGCGGGCAGCGGCTACGAGCACGTCGTGTTCTCGGGCCAGAAGGGCTACAACGGCGTCGCGATCCTCTCGCGCTTCCCCCTGCTCTCCCCCGAGATGATGGGTTTCTGCGAGCGCCCGGACGCGCGCCACATCTCGGCGGTGCTGGGGCGGGAGGCCGGGCCCGCCGCCGGGATCGTGCTGCACGATTTCTACGTGCCGGCGGGCGGCGACGTGCCGGACCGGGACGTGAACCCGAAATTCGCCCACAAGCTCGACTTCCTGGCGGAGCTGCGCGCCTGGGGCGGGCGGCGCGTCGCCGGCCCGGCGATCCTCGTCGGCGACCTCAACGTGGCACCGCTCGAGCACGACGTCTGGTCGCACAAGCAGCTCCTCGACGTGGTGAGCCACACCCCCGCCGAGACCGAGGCGCTGGAGACCCTGCGGGGCGAGGCCGGCTGGATCGACGCGGCCCGCCACCTCACCCCGGAGCCCGAGAAGATCTACACGTGGTGGAGCTACCGCTCGCCGAACTGGGAGCTCGCCAACAAGGGCCGGCGCCTCGACCACGCCTGGGTCTCGCCGGATCTGGCCGGCACGGTGCGGGCCGTCACCGTCTCGCGCGAGACCCGCGGCTGGGAGCGCCCCTCCGACCACGTGCCGGTGACGCTGGCACTCGAGCTCTGAGGGGAACAGAGGCGCCGCCTCGCGCATTGGCCGGCATCACGAACCCTTGATGAGGCCCTCATGCGCAAGCTCCTGCTCGCCTTCCTGCTCCCCCGCGTCGTCTCCTGGCTGCGCCGCCGCTACGGCACGCCGAACCACCGCACCCGTCCGTACTAAGTTCCTCGTGATCTCCCTCCCCCCTCTGCGGGGGAGGGTGGCCCGGCCGTCAGGCC
>NZ_LSIX01000352.1:0-3844 GCF_001556475.1 Methylobacterium sp. CCH5-D2
GGTCATGGGAGAGGCCTTTCGGGGCGTGTCAGATAGGGCTCCGCCGGGGCGCCGGCATCGGCCCGCGCGCGGTTCGGTGCCCGGGGGCAAGGTTCGAATCAGGCCAGCCGGCGCCGGCGCTCGACGAGCTGCATGATGATCGGTGTCAGGATGAGCTGCATGGCGAGGTCGAGCTTGCCCCCCGGGATCACGATGGAGTTCGCCCGGCTCATGAAGCTGTCGTGGATCATCGAGACGAGGTACGAGAAGTCGATCCCCTTGGGGTCCTTGAAGCGGATCACCACCATCGACTCGTCGGCCGTCGGGATCCAGCGGGCGATGAAGGGGTTCGAGGTATCGACCGTCGGCACCCGCTGGAAGTTGATGTCGGTCCACGAGAATTGCGGGCAGATCGTCTGCACGTAGTCGGGCATCCGCCGCAGGATCACGTCGGTGACGGCCTCGGTCGAGTAGCCGCGGAACGAGCGGTCCCGGTGCAGCTTCTGGATCCATTCGAGGTTGATCACCGGCACGACGCCGATCTTGAGGTCCGGGTAGCGGGCGATGTCCACGCTGGAATCGACCACGCAGCCGTGCAGCCCCTCGTAGAACAGGAGGTCCGAGCCCGCGGCAAAATCCTCCCAGGGCGAGAACGTGCCCTCGGGCACCCCGTAGCGGGCGGCGTCGGCGGCGTCGTGCACGTAGTGCCGGGTGCGGCCGCGGCCGGACTCGCCGTAGCTGCGGAACACCGCCTCGAGTTCCGGCAGCAGGTTGGCGCGCGGCGCGAAGTGGCTGAGCGTCGGCTCGCGCGCCATCATCGCCCGCATGGTCTCGCGGTCGAAGGCGTGGAAGCCGTCGCCCTCGATGTAGACCGCGCTGACGTCCTCGCGGCGGAAGATCTGCTCGAAGGTGTTGCGGACCGAGGTGGTGCCGGCCCCCGAGGAGCCGGTCACCGAGATGATGGGGTGGCGTGCCGACATCGCGTGCGAGCGTGGGGCGTCAGCTGCGCATCAGGCCGCGCTGGCCGAAGAGGGGCGAGCGCCCGGCGGCGTGGTTGCGGCCGTCGAAGTACTTGGCGACGCAGGCCACCTCCTCGGTCGAGCCGAAGACCAGCGGCACGCGCTCGTGGATGCCGGTGGCCGCGATGTCGAGGATGCGGCGCTCGCCGTCCGTCGCGCCCGCGCCCGCCTGCTCCATCAGCATGGCGATGGGCGCGGCCTCGTAGAGCAGGCGCAGCCGCCCCTGCGCGTAGCCCTTGCGCTGGTCGCCCGGGTACAGGAACACGCCGCCGCGCATCAGCACGCGCTGTGCGTCCGCGACCAGCGAGCCCAGCCAGCGCATGTTGTAGTCCTTGTCGCGCGGGCCCTCGGCGCCGCGCAGGCAATCCTCGATGAAGGCCTTGATCGGCCCTTCCCAGTGCCGGGCGTTCGAGGCGTTGATCGCGTACTCCTTCGCCGTCGTGGGCACGTCGAGGCCTGGATGCGTCAGCCGGAAGGCGCGCTCGGCCCGGTCGAGCACGTAGACCTGCGTGCCCTCGCCCAGCGTCAGGACGAGCGCGGTCGCCGGGCCGTAGGTGACGAAGCCGGCCGCGAGCTGGGCCGTGCCGGGCGTGGTGAACGAGGCGATCGGGTTGGCCTCGTCCTGCACCGCCGGGCGGATGCCGAAGATGGTGCCGACCGCCATGTTGACACCGATGTTCGACGAGCCGTCGAGCGGGTCGATCGCCACCGCCAGCGGCGCGCCGGGATTGAGGCGCATCACCTCGTCGGCCTCCTCGGAGGCGACCTCGGCCACGGGCGCGGCCTGCAGCGCCTCGGTCACGCGCTGGTGCGCGATCACGTCGAGCGCCTTCTGCACGTCGCCGTCGCTGTTCTGCGAGCCCGCCGCCGCGAGGTCGCCGCCGAGCGCGCCGCGGCCGATCACCTCGCTGATCGTGATGGCGGCGCCCGCGATGGCCGAGACGACCGCGGCCGTGTCCTTCAGCGCAGGGTTGTGCGAGACCGCCCGCGCGAGACACGCGTCGAGATGCGCTCCGACCTCAAGAGACCCGTCCGCCATCGCTCTTAGCCCTCGCATGTCCGTGTATCCGGGCCGGGAAGACCCGGCATGAGGCGAAGCCTCTAACCGGAGCCGCGCCCGGATGATACCGCGCGCCCGGTCCGGATCGCCAGAGGCGTGGCGCGGGTGCTCAAGAATTCTAAAATATCTTGCGGCCGCCTACAAAAAAACTAGAACAGCAATTGATGCGCAACCTGTCCTTGAAACAGCTCCAGGCCGTCGCCGCCGTCGCCAAGCTCGGCACGATGACGCGCGCCGCCCAGGAACTCAACGTCACCTCGGCGGCCCTCTACGCCCGCATCCGCCAGCTCGAGGAGGAGGCTGGCCTTCTCCTGTTCGACCGGACGCCGAACGGGCTGAAGCCGACCGATGCGGGCCGCGAAATGCTCTGGGCGATCGACAGCATCAACACGGTGCTGGAGAGCTGCGCCGACCGCCTGCGCACCCTGAAGGGCGGCGCCGGGGGCCGCGTGGCGATGGGCGTGGTCTCGACCGCCAAGTACTTCACCCCGCGGGCGATCGCGGGCTTCGTCGAGACCCATCCGGGCGTCGAGATCAACCTCTCGGTCGGCAATCGCGGCGAGACGGTCGAGGCGCTGCGCAACTACGAGATCGATTTCGCCATCATGGGCCGTCCGCCGCGCGACTTCGCGATCGAGGCCGAGAAGCTCGGGCCGCACCCGCTGGTGCTGATCGCCGCGCCGAACAACCCGCTGGCGGGCCGCCGCAACATCCCGCGCGAGGCGCTGGCCGACCAGCCCTTCTTCGTGCGCGAGGACGGCTCGGGCACCCGCACGGTGTTCGAGGAGTTCATCAGCGGCATCATCATCCGCCGGGCCAAGCTCGGCATCGACACCGGCTCGAACGAGACGATCAAGCAGGCGGTGATGGCGGGCCTCGGCATCGCGCTGCTCTCCGCCCACACGGTCGCGGCGGAGGTCGAGAGCGGGCGCCTCGTGCTGCTCGACGTCGAGGGCCTGCCGATCCGGCGCGACTGGTACGTGGTGCGCCGCGCCGACAAGGTGCTGGGCCCGGCGGCGGCGGCCTTCTGGGACTATCTCTACCGGGACGGCGCCCGCTGCCTGCCGCGGCTCGACGCGGTGCGGGCGATGACGGCCGGAGCCGCCCGGTGAGCGAGGCCGGCATCGTCGTCCTGGGCGGAGGCCAGGCCGGGTTCCAGGCCGCCGCCTCCCTGCGGGAGGCGGGCTTTGCCGGTGCGCTCACCCTGGTGGGCGACGAGACCGCCCTGCCCTACCAGCGGCCGCCCCTGTCGAAGGCCTATCTCGCCGGCAAGACCGATGCGGAGGCTCTGGCGCTGCGCCCCGCCGCCTATCTCGAAGAGCATCGCATCGCCTTCCGTCCGGGCCTGGTCGCGGAGGCGATCGACCGCGACGGCCGACGGCTGGTGACGACGGGCGGCCGGATCCCCTACGACCACCTCGTCATCGCCACCGGCGCACGCAACCGGCCGCTGCCCGTGCCGGGCGCGGACCTCGCGGGCGTGCACCAGCTCCGCGGCCTCGCGGACGCGGACGCGCTCAAGGCCGCCCTCGGGACCTGTCGCGCCGCCGTCGTGGTGGGCGCGGGCTTCATCGGGCTCGAATTCGCCGCGGTCGCGGCCGCGCGGGGCGTCGCCGTCACGGTGATCGAGCTGGCCGAGCGGCCGATGGCGCGCGCGGTCTCGCCCGAGACCGCCGCCTTCTTCCGAAGTGCCCACGAGGTCGCCGGGGTCCGGTTCCGCTTCGGGGCCGGGATCGCCGCGGTCGAGGGACGGGAGGGCCGGGTCTCCGGGGTGAGGCTCGCGGAC
>NZ_LSIX01000353.1:0-267 GCF_001556475.1 Methylobacterium sp. CCH5-D2
GAATTCGCGGACCCGGGCGTGATGGTAGGCGCCCATGACGATCATGTCGGCGCGCAGGCGGCCTGCCTGGGCGCGCAGGGTGTCGGCGACGTCGCCGGCGCGGGGCAGGTCGGTGACGGCGACGCGCACGCCGTGGCGGGCGAGGTGGGGGGCGAACTCGGCGCCGGGGAGGCTTGCGTGGATCTCGGCCTCGGTCGCGACGGCCACGATCTCGACGGCCTCGGCGGCGCGCAGGAAGGGCAGGGCGTCGTTGGCGGCGCGCGCGGC
>NZ_LSIX01000354.1:0-1036 GCF_001556475.1 Methylobacterium sp. CCH5-D2
GGCAGGCCGCGGTCTCGGCCGGCCTCGTCTCCAATCGCTTCATGCCCGCGCCCCTCGACGTGGCGCGCGCCGGCCTCGCGGCGGCGAGCACGGGTGAACTCTGGACCAATCTCGGGGTGAGCGCGCTGCGCGCCATCGCGGGCTTCGCCATCGGCGGCGGCATCGGCTTCGCGCTCGGCCTCGCCAACGGCCTGTCGCGTCTCTCCGAGCGGCTCACCGACACCAGCGTGCAGATGGTGCGCAACGTGCCCCACCTCTCGCTGATCCCGCTGGTGATCCTGTGGTTCGGCATCGGCGAGGAGGCCAAGCTCTTCCTCGTGGCGCTCGGCGTCTTCTTCCCGATCTACGCCAACACGCTGCACGGCATCCGCTCGGTCGATCCCGGCCTCGTCGAGATGGGCCGCGTCTACGGCATGTCGCGGGCCGAACTCTTCCGCCGCGTCGTGCTGCCGGGCGCCCTGCCCTCGATCTTCGTCGGCCTGCGCTACGGGCTCGGCATCATGTGGCTGACGCTCATCGTCGCCGAGACGATCTCGGCCTCCTCGGGGCTCGGCTACATGGCCATGCAGGCGCGCGAGTTCATGCTCGTGGACGTCGTGGTGCTGGCGATCCTGATCTACGCACTGCTCGGCAAGCTCGCCGACGCCCTGACGCGCCGGCTGGAGCGCGCCACCCTCGCCTGGAACCCCGCCTACAGGACCGCCTGATGCTGCTCGACGCCATCCGACCCGACGCCGACGGTGCGGACCGCGCCCGGGAGGCGGTGCCCGCCCGGCCGGACTCAGAGACCGCCCGCAGCCAAGCCGCGCCACGGAGGGGCCCCGCCCGCGGCGTCGCCGTGACGGTGCGCGACCTGCGCAAGGCCTTCGACGGCCACACCGTGATCGACGGCCTCGACCTGCACATCCCGGCCGGCCAGTTCACGGCGGTGGTCGGCCGCTCGGGCTGCGGCAAGAGCACCCTGCTGCGCCTGATCCTCGGCCTGGAGACGCCGACCGGCGGCCGCATCCAGCTGGAGGAACCGGCGGGCGTCGCC